>CAIUYS010000087.1 GCA_903903365.1 uncultured Methylococcaceae bacterium | reverse complement strand
TAAAAAGTGTGTCATATAACATAGTTTAATTTATTTATATAGCTCTCTAAAATGCAAAATACTGATTAATGAAATAATATTATTATTGTTAATATTAGTCATAAATTGCATTTTTATTAAAACGGATTTTAAGAAAGATCCAAATAATCAGCCAGTTAACCAGTTGTGCTAGCCATCTTTAAATTTAATGGCGCATAATTTAACAGCGGATTAATTTAACTAATTTTTTTGAAGTTTGCCAACAACCAATCAAGTTACAGCGTCCTTCAAGATACATCAAAGACTAAAGACTACATTTATCAAAATATTACAGTTAACTGATCGATGCCCTTTTATCAAAAACTGCCACACCGTACAAGCAGATTTTAAAAAACATCATAAGCTGAGGTAAACAACAATGAAACCCAAATTAAACATCAATCCCAATCTTTGCATGGCGACACTGTTGGCAGCCGGTCTCATTGCACCCACTCAGAGCGCTTTGGCCAAGACTAAAAAGACTGGCTCATCCCTCCAAAAGGCCAACGAACTTATCGAAGCGGAAAACGCCCAAATGCGCCGACAACTGGCTGATTCCCGGTTAAAGCAACAGGAACTTCAGAAAACCATACAGGCAAAATCTGCCGCGAAAACGCTTACTGTTGCTGGAAACAATCCGTTTGGCGCTACCGAATTACCTGCCCGCGACAAGCAAATAGTACCGGCAGAAATGGCGTGCGGCGCAAACATGAAAATGGGTGCTTCAGGCAGCGACGCGGGGCAAATGAAAATGGAACCGGGTGATCAATTCCTGTTTAACCCCGTTTTTGGCGGCGGTGAGATGTTTAATGCCCACCCAAAAGGGATGTGGATGCTCAATGCCAAATGGATGCACATGCAAATGGATGGGTTGCAAGCCGGCACCAAGCCGGTTCAGGAATCTCAAGTCGGTCCACCGGTAGGCCCCTCCTCCCCTGTACAAAACGTCAAGTACCCTTACATGATGATTCCAACCCACATGACCATGGATATGATGATGTTTATGGGGATGTATGGGGTCACCGACAAGCTGACACTGATGGGCATGGTGAATTATCAGACCGCCGGCATGCAGATGCTTATGGATATGGGTAATCAGTTCGGAAACGATTTCAACATGATTTCCGGCTCCCCTCCCATGAACACGGGTGGACTCGGCGATACCGAAATTGATGCCCTTTACAAAATTTATGATTCCAAGCTTGGCAAGGTAACCGGCACCTTGGGGTTGAGTCTTCCCACAGGTAGTACCAAGCAGGGTATTGACGCGATGGGCACAACCTTTCGCGCACCCTATGACATGCAATTGGGTTCGGGGACCGTCGACTTCAAACCGGCTTTAACTTACAACTGGGTCAGCGACAATGTGCTCTGGAATCTGGGCGGGCAAGCCTCGGGCATCGTTCATACGGGTACCAACCACGGCTGGGCTTATGGCAACAGTATCAAATTATCTACATGGGGCCAGCGTGCCTTCGGCCCGGCCACCACTTGGGTACGCCTGCGCTACACCGATACCGCGCAAATTCAGGGCAGCGACCCCCAAATCCAATTATTGATGGATCCTGAGAACGGAGCGCCCACGCCCGATGCCGATCCGCACAATTACGGCGGAAAAATACTTAACGCGTTCGTTGGCGCAAGCTACAAGTACAAAATCTTCAGTTTCGGTGTCGAAGGCGGCGTGCCCGCCTATCAATACCTGAACGGCCTGCAGATGAAAAACAGTTGGCAAATTACCAGTGGTTTCCAAGCGATGTTTTAAGACGGCAAAGGCCAAAAAATATCCTGACAGGGTTGCCAACACAGTAAAGCGCATCGCAGATAATAGCCAGTGCTATCGCTAACTTGGCTAAAGGGCTGAGTAATGAAATTTTCGTACTCATTATGAAGCAAGCTAGCAGGCTTCATTTGACGTGAACTTTCAAGTGACCCACAAAATCACATCACAAGTTGAAGAGAAGAACAATGAAAACAAAATTAAATAACAACATAAAACTTTATATCACCGCGTTTTTAGCGGCAGGCCTTATAAGCCCTGCCCACGAAACATTAGCTAAAAGCAAAGTAAAAAAAACGGCTCCCGGCCTACAAAAGATTCACCAATCTCTTGAGGCAGAGAACGCCGAACTGCACAAGCAGTTGGCTGACTCACAGATCAAGGAAGAGGAGCTTATTAAAGCCGCACAGGCAATACCTGTGGCGAAAAGCGACGTAAAAAATAATCCGTTTGGCACCACGGAACCCCCCTCTCGTCAAGAGCAATCAGTGGTACCTGAAATGTCGTGCGGCGCAAATATGGGTAAAACGAAAACAGAACCGGGTGAACAATTCCTGTATAACCCCGTGCTGGCCGGCACCGAGATGTTTACCGCCCAACCAAAAGGAATTTGGATGTTTAATACCAAATGGGGGCATTCACAACAGGATGGGTTGCAAGCGGGCACTTCCCCGGTTTCCGAATCTCAAGCCAGTACTACCAGGGTCTGGGCGGTTCCCTCCCATAAGACTATGGACGCCTTTAAGTTTATGGGGAGTTACGGGATTACGGATCAATTGACACTGATGGGAATCATAAACTACCAAGCGAATGGCCTGCAACAGATGCCGCAAGACCGCCGTATTAATGGCCAACCCAATATTTATTCTACATCTCCCGTTAACACCAGCGGACTCGGCGACACCGAGTTGGATGCCATTTACAAGATTCACGACTCCAAGCTTGGCAAGGTCACCGGCACGGTGGGGCTTAGCATCCCTACCGGCAGTACTTCGCAAGAGTCAACTGCTGCGGATGGGTATGGCTATCGTGCTCCCTATGACATGCAACCAGGTTCAGGCACCGTTGACCTCAAACCGGCCTTGACCTACAACTGGATCACCGATAACGCACTTTGGAACCTGGGCGGACAAGCTTCAGGCATTGTCCATACCGGCACCAATCGCGGCTGGGCTTATGGCAACAGCCTCAACCTATCCACATGGGGACAGCGTGCCTTCGGCCCGGCTACCACCTGGGTACGCCTGAAATACACCGATACCGCGCAAATCCGGGGACAAGATCCCAATATCCAGATGCTGATGGAGCCTAAGCGATGGAGTTCATCCACGCCGGATGCCGACCCTGCCAATTACGGCGGCCAGATACTCAACGCATTCATTGGCGCAAGCTATAAGTACAACGCCTTCAGCTTCGGTTTGGAAGGCGGCGTACCAGCCTATCAAAACCTGAACGGCCTACAGTTGAAGAACAGTTGGCAGATCACCAGTGGTTTCCAGGCGATGTTCTGAGACCTGGACTCACTATGTGATGCCAGCTATCTTCATACTTAGGAAGGGAACGCGCATGAAATGCATGAAATAAATTGGGCATCTGTAGCTGCGAATTTATTCGCACTGGGCGGATAAATCCATCTCTACACGCTGGCTGCCCCGTACTTCATCGATGATTTTATTTCATGCGCATTCCTTATTTTGCTACCGTTAGCCTATTCGGATTGAAATTATTTTTAGGATTGTAAAATGCTGAATGAGTTGTGTTCGGGCCGTAAGTGGGAAACTGAATTTTAAATGAGAAATTCCTCACTATTTTTTATATACATCACCAGCGGAATTGTTTTATTAAGCCTGCTGCTGGTGCATGCGTCAGTTAGCGAAAGTGCCCGACAAGTCAATCTTGAGGAAAAAGCTGCGTTGGTAAAAATACTAAAACTGACTGACCTGTGTCTGTTCACCGAAGCCCGCTACACCCGACATTTGTCCCAAGCCGATTTGAACACCGCCTTCCAGGATCATCCGCTATCGCTGGAACATTTCCCGTCCGGCTCGTTTACCCAGCCACCCGAAAGAACTGGCGAACGCCCATGAGACACTGGATTGAAAAGCAACGTTACATTATCGACTTCACACTCTCGTCGCTGCTGCGCAGAAAGGTGAAAAATGTTGGCTTGCTGGCTTTATATACACTCATCGTATTTATCCTGGCCTCAACGATGTTCTTTACTTATTCCATTAAAAAAGAAGCTTCGTTGATCCTGAAGGACTCACCGGAAATAGTGGTGCAAAAAATAGTGGCCGGTCGGCATGACCTGTTTCCGGTCAGTTATATCGACACCATTAAAAAAATCAGAGGGGTGGCTAGCGTTGAAAGCCGGCTGTGGGGTTATTATTACGACAGCCTGGTCGGTGCCAACTACACGCTGTTGACACCACCCCGCAACGGCAGCTTTACGGCTACGGGCAAGTCCGCCGCCAAAACTACGGTAATTGACAATGAGTCGACCGATAGCTCAAAACCGCTATTTGAACTGAACGGCGCGGTGCTGGAACCGGGAACGTTGATTATCGGCAATGGTATTGCACGTCTTCGCGCTATCGGCACAGGCGATTACATGCCGTTTCTTGCCTTTGATGGCAACGTACTGAACTTTAAAATTGCCGGCGTTCTGTCCTCGCAATCAGAACTGGTCTCCTCCGATTTGATGCTGATTACCGGAGAAGACTTTAGAAAACTCTTCGGCATCGATAACAGCTACGTGACGGATGTGACCGTCATCGTCAACAATCCCGAAGAAGTTGCCATGATCGCAGCCAAAATAAAGAAACGCCTGCCCCAAGCAAGGCCGATTATCCGGGATGAAATTTTACGAACTTACGACTCCGTTTTTAACTGGCGCGGCGGCATGATGATCGTTATTTTCTCTGCGGCTGTGCTGGCGTTTGTGATTTTTGCCTGGGACAAGGCATCGGGTTTAAGCGCGGGTGAAAGACGGGAGAT
>CAIUYS010000086.1 GCA_903903365.1 uncultured Methylococcaceae bacterium | reverse complement strand
GTGCGCGATGCGCACCCTACTAAACTATATTAATGGCAGGGTAGCCAGGTAGGGTGCGCATCGCGCACCTGAAATAGCATCCACTAAACGGTTTCATTTGCACCAAAATCTATTATTTTTTCTATCGGGTGCCTATTAGGTTTATTTTTCTGGCATGGTTGTGGTGCGCGATGCGCACCCTACTAAACTATATTATTAATGGCAGGGTAGATTGATGTTATTTTAAAACATGGGGAACAAGGTTTCAACTCCGGTTACGCGTAGTCGATAATTTCCGCGAACAAACGATCCTGCATATTATTCTGAGCTAAACTAAATCATGGGAGATTAACAATGACCAAGCAAACACGGCAACTTGCGGCGGTGATAACCGGGCAAAGCACCACAGATGGCGCCAGTGTTAAATTAAAACGCATTGTCAGTCAGCAGCAAAAAAACGCTTTTGATCCTTTTATCTTGCTGGATGAATTTGGCTCTGATGAGCCGGTAGATTATGTCGGCGGCTTTCCTGATCATCCGCATCGCGGTTTTGAGACCGTGACCTATATGTTGGAAGGTGCCATGCTGCACCGCGATCATTTAGGTAATGAAGGCCATTTGCGTGCCGGCGATGTGCAATGGATGACAGCCGCGCATGGCATTATTCATTCTGAAATGCCGGAACAGGAAAATGGTTTGCTACACGGCTTTCAGTTATGGATAAACCTGCCCGCCAACGAAAAAATGAAGCCACCGCATTATCAAGAATTTGCTGCCGAAAAAATCCCGCAGATTGCCTTGGCAGACGCTGGATATATTAAAGTGATCGCCGGTGAATATATAGCCGATACCCAAAAAATAGCCGGGCCGGTAACGGGCGTGACCACACAGCCGTTATATTTCGATGTCTTGTTAAGCCCGCAACAACAGCTTGAAATAACGGTTGGTGAGCAACAGACCGTGTTGGTTTATGTTTATAAAGGCGAACTGGCCACCGGCGCATCAGCGACGGTTTTAAAAGCAGGGCAATTGGGACAGTTGATTAACGGCGATAACCTACAGCTTGCAACACAAGAGCAAGCTGCGCGATTTTTGGTGTTGGCGGCGTTACCGTTAAAAGAGCCGGTAGTGCAATCAGGCCCGTTTGTCATGAACAGCATCAAAGAAATTGAACAGGCATTTCGTGATTACCAAAACGGCGTGTTGACATTATAAACCGTTTTTTATCCCATCAAATTGAGGCACTTAACATGCAACACAAACCAGCAACAACTGAAGTAAAAATCCACGATATTATTGAACAACGTTGGAGCCCCAGAGCGTTTGACTCTGACAAGTACGTGAGCCATGACGATTTACTGGCGCTACTGGAAGCCGCACGTTGGGCGCCGTCTTGTTTTAATGATCAACCCTGGCGTTTTGTGGTTTGCAATAAAGCCACCGATGAAACCGGTTGGGAAAATGCCTTGACCAGTGTGGTTGAAAAAAACCGGCTGTGGGCCAAAAATGCACAGGTGTTAATACTCGCCGTTGTGATGGATAATTTTAACCATAACGGCCAACCTAATCGCTGGGCAATGTATGATACCGGTGCAGCCAGCGCCAACTTATGCTTGCCAGCGACTGCCTTGGGCTTGATTGTGCATCAAATGGGCGGCTTTGATGCCGAAAAAGCCCGTGAAGTTTTTAATCTGCCAGCTTATTGCAAACCTATGGCTATGCTGGCAGTCGGTTATCAGGCTGATGTTGACGTGCTTGATAATGATTTTAAAGAAGCCGAATTAGCCGCCCGATCCCGGATGCCCCTGAGTGAACGCTTTTATGCCGGACAATGGGGCAAGGGAATTGAATAATTTGATGTTTAATTTGTTGAGCGCCAATCACTAAAATCAAGATGATTCGAGGAGTATTTAATGATGAACTTAAATCCGATAAAACAATACGCTGACGTTGTAAATGGTGTCATACATATACACGTGCCTGAAGGTTTTCATGCTAAACGTGTCGAATTAACCATTGTGCCTTTAGAGGACGACATCTCGTTACACACGGCATTTCAAAAATTTTTACTTGATAGTCCGGAAATGTCGGATGACGAATTTAATGCTATTGAAGAAAAAAGACGGCATTTGCAACAATGGAAATAATTTGCCTTGACACGAATGTACTGATTGCTCATAAACGCGCCAAGAAAGCTGATAAAGATAAAACGTTTTTGTATCAGTTAACGATAAAACCGTACCAATTTGCTGTATCCACTATTACGGTGTATGAATTATTACGCGGTGATAATCAGGACGAAGATGCTTATTGGAAAGCCATGTTTAGCAACATGACCGTACTGGATTTTGATAGTCATTGTGCAGAACAGGCGGCTACTATTTATCAAGATTTGAAAAAGAAAGGCTTGCTAATTGAAGCTGAAGATTTATTGATAGCAGCAACGGCCTTGGCAAATAAAATGCACTTGGCTACTGGTAATATCAAACATTTTGATCGTGTTGCAGGTTTAGAATTAGTGGTTGATAGCTTAACCTAAATCGTAAATTTTGGTGTGGCAAAACACTGGTTAAAAGCAGGCGTAGACGGGAATAAGGTTTTTCAAGCATCAGTGAGAATAAGCGTTTCCGGCATCCGGTACACGGGTGTCGGAAACGCCACCACGCGCTACGATTGGGTGGTCTTATTCCGGCCTAAGCTTATTGTTTGTTACCAAGATTGAAAAAATTGACTATTGAGTGAAAGGCTATAGCACCGAAAAAAGTGAACATTGTGTGTTAACTCTCGTTAATTTTATTGGGATAGACTTGAACAAAGAGGGTGGTGGGGCCATTCATTTTTTTTACTACGATATCGAATTGATTAAATTCAATTTTCTGGCCTTCTACAGGAATGTCCTGTAATTTTGACATAAGCAGGCCGCCGATTGATACTTCATCTTCCAGCTCCAGTTCTTCGTTTTCAATATCGATTCCCAATATCCGTTCCAGCGAGAATATGGGTAGGCTGCCTTTGATGATTAAGGAGCCGTCATCGAGTCGACGCCAGTCATTATTGTTTTGACGGAACTCGTCGCGTATTTCACCGACCATTGCACTTAATAAATTATCCAGCGTGATAAAGCCTTGCGGCTTTTGTCCTTTTTGCCCGATGACTGCAAAATGTGCGGCGCCCATGCGAAAGTATCGAAATAATTCCAGTGCCGGTGTATCCGGTGAGATGTATTGAATAGGTCTTAGGTATTGATGTAAATCTTCTTGGGCTTTACCTTCCTGTTGGGCAAAAAACAAGTCCTTTAAATGAATCACTCCCAGCACATCAATACCGTTAGTGTCGAAATAAGGATAACGGCTAAAGCGCTTGTCATAGACTGTTTTCAGGTTTGCCTTTAATGATTTTTTTCGGTATAAGGCAACCATTTCGTGACGCGGGCGCATAAGATCAGAGACTTCCAAGGTACTGAAATCGAGCGTTTTTGCCAGAATATTCCATTCGTCATGGGTAAAGCGGTCGTCCTGGTCGTTGCTGCGTAAGATAAGTTTAAGTTCGTCGGCCGAGTAATGCGCATCGTGACCATGGAAACTGCCTAAACCAAACAGGCGCAATACTAAATTGGCACTGGAGTTGAGTAACCAGATGGCAGGATACATTAGCCAATAAAAACCATAGAGAGGTACTGCGCTCCAGAGCCCTATCTGTTCAGGATTGCGAATGGCCATTGATTTTGGCGCCAGTTCACCGACTACAATGTGCAGAAACGAGATGATGGTAAAGGCGCAAGCGAATGAGATGCCGTGTATCAGTTCGGGTGCGGTGACTCCCAATCTGTCTAAGGCAGGCTCAAGCACGCTTGCAAAGGCGGGTTCGCCGACCCAGCCCAAGCCCAATGATGCAAGGGTAATGCCTAACTGGCAGGCGGATAAATAGGCATCCAGTTTTGAGTGTACGGTTGCCAGAATGTGGCCACGCCAACCGCGTGTTTTGGCAATCTCGCGGATGCGGGTTTGTCGTAACTTAACAAGGCTAAACTCTGCTGCTACAAAAAAGCCGTTGAGCACAACCAGCAGCATAGCGAGAACGATAAGATAAAGATTATTCATATTTTAGGTGTATTTTTCAGTAACAATTGAGTTATCATCGCTTATTTTTTGTATTGAAATAACGCCCACCTCAATAACTTCCGCAATTCTTCAAGTAAGAGTATAGACGCAGAAACACCAATAGCCATTAACCAATCCGATTGCGTCAATGCCGTGGTATGGAATAGGGCTTGTGCCGGTGGCCAATGAATTACCAGTATCTGTAACAGGATTACAGAGGCAAGCGCCAGCCAAAGCATTCTGTTGGCAAAGAAATGCTTGTTAAACGTGCTGTTTTTTTCAGAGCGGGCATTAAAAACATTAAACACTTGAAATAGCACAAAAGTTGTAAAAGCCAGGGTTGTGGCATGACGGGGTTCTCCGGTTTGCAAGCCATAATATAAAACGCCCAGGGTACCTGTTGCCATTGTTAACCCGTAGCTAAAAAGATTACCGAAGCGGCGTAATGAAAGTATACGGGCTTCCGGATTACGGGGCGCTTCGTTCATACTGGCTGTCCGGGCCGGATCAATGCCCAGAGACATGGCGGGCGGACCATCCATGATAATATTAATCCATAATAATTGCACGGCGGTAAAAGGGATGGGCATTCCCAGTAACGGGGCAAAAGCCACCGCCAGGATAGCGCCGATGTTGGTGGACAACTGAAAACGGATAAATTTGACCATGTTATCATAAATGCCACGGCCTTCTTTAACGGCTTTGACTATTGTAGCGAAATTATCATCTGTCAGTATCATGGTGGCCGCTTCCCTGGCGACATCGGTGCCGGTGACACCCATAGCGATACCAATATCAGCCGTTTTAAGGGCAGGGGCATCATTGACACCATCACCGGTCATGGCAACGATGTGGCCGTCGGCTTTTAAGGCGTTGATGATACGTACTTTCTGTTCAGGTGCGGTGCGGGCAAAAACGCCGATAGCGTTAATACACGAGGCCAAGGCATCATCATCCAGACCGGACAGTTCACTGCCATCAATCACTTCACCGGTCAACCCTAGTTCTTGTGCAATCGCAAAAGCGGTTACTTTCTGGTCGCCGGTAATCATTTTGACGGCGATGCCTGCTTGCTGGCAGAGCTTGATAGCCTCGCGAACTTCCGGTCGTGGTGGGTCCATCAAACCGACTAACGCGACAAAATTCAGCTCCTTGATATATTGAAACAGATCGGCATTGGCTTGAAAGGTATCGACAGACAACGAACGTGTAGCGAGTGCCAATACGCGTAAACCACTACCGGCCATCTTTTCGTTTTGTATCAACAAGTCCTTTGGATTAAAAGGACGCGGGATTTGATTTTTATGAACAACCGACTGACTGAGTTTTATCAGTACTTCAGGCGCACCTTTAATGAATATTTTTATTTCATCATCCAGGCGATGAAAGGTCGCCATAAATTTATGTTCGGCATCAAAAGGGATTTCGGCAATCCGGGGTAGTTGACTATTTGCCTGATCCCGGTCGATACCGCCTTTGGCGGCAAGCACCAATAATGCGCCTTCCATTGGATCGCCGAGAATTTGACTGCCCTGCAACAGGCTGTTATTGCAAAGTGCCAGTGGCAGTAGCAGAGTCGATAAATCCTCTGGCGAACTAGCGGGCAATATTTGCCCTGCCAGGTTGTAACCTTCTCCGCTGACACTATGGCTCTGATTGTTATAAAAAAGTGCTCGCGCTGTCATTTGATTAACGGTCAGCGTGCCGGTTTTGTCAGTACAGATAACCGTGGTGCAGCCTAGCGTTTCTACTGCGGCTAAACGTTTAACGATGGCCCGCTGACGCGCCATACGGTGCATGCCTAAAGCCAAGGTAACTGTAACGACTGCCGGCAAGCCTTCGGGTATGGCCGCTACGGCGAGTGCGATGGCGGTAAAAGCGGTTTGTATCAGGGGTTCTCCGCGCCACAGGGCACTGGCAAACAAAAGCACAATGACTACCAGCGCAATTAAAAGCAGGCGTTTGCCCAGGCTATCAAGCTGGATTTGTAGCGGGGTGGCGGATTCTTCCGCTTGTGTTAACAGGTTCGCCAGTTTGCCAATCTCGGTATTCATGCCGGTGGCGGTCACCACCATTTCCGCACGTCCCCGGGTAACGGCATTATTCATATAAAGCATGTTGTTACGTTCTGCGAGCGGGATTGAGGTCTTTGCGAGTGTCTGGTTTTGTTTGGTAACAGGAATCGACTCACCGGTCAGGGACGACTCGTCGACTTCCAATGTATGTGCGGTGATAACGCGACCATCGGCAGGTATCTTGCTGCCCGCTTCCAGAATGACAATGTCGCCAGGCACAAGTTGGTCGGCAGATACTTCAAGCGTGTAGCCATCACGACGTATTTTGGCTTGAAAGGCGAGCATTTTTTTCAGTGCATGCAGTGATTTTTCAGCCTGAAATTCTTGATAAAATCCCAAGGACGCGTTAATAACGACAACTACTAAAATGACTATGCCGTCTTTTAAATCACCAATAGAGGCTGCTAAAATGGCCGCTGCAATCAGCACCAGAATAAGAAAGCTCTTGAACTGGGAGAATAATAAATTCCAGGTGGAGCGGGGCGGTTTCTCGGTAAGACGGTTAGGGCCGTATCGAAGCAGGCGCTCTGCGGCATCGGCTTGACTTAAACCCAGAGCATGATCAGAATCCAGTTCATGAAGCACTTCCTT
>CAIUYS010000085.1 GCA_903903365.1 uncultured Methylococcaceae bacterium | reverse complement strand
CGTGCCGACGTGGGTCAATATGAAGTATTACTGGGTAATGCGTCTTGGCTGGAGGGGCAACAAATTGATTTAACCGCCTTAAAAGCAACCGCGACAAACCTGTCCAAACAGGGCAAAACACTCATCTATCTGGCTATTGACCGGCACGCGGCGGCGTTATTTGCGGTTTCTGATCAAGTAAGATCCAATGCCCGATTAGTGATCCAGCAGTTACATGATCGTCACCTCGAAACGATGATGGTGACCGGTGACACCGGGGAAGCGGCTTGGCCTGTTGCTGAACAGGTGGGCATCAAAACGGTTATCACCCAGGCAAATTCGGTGAAAAAACTGGCGATTATTCGCAGCTTGCAAAAACAGGGCCGCCAGGTTGCCATGGTCGGTGACGGCATTAACGATGCCCCTGCGCTGGCCGCAGCCAACCTTGGCATGGCGATTGACAAAGGGACTGACATTACCATTCACGCGGCAGATTTTATTTTAATCAATGGTGATAGAGGCAAAGTTTCCGATGCCATCGCCTTGAGTCACCAAACGTTAAGTATTATTAAACAAAATCTGTTTTGGGCTTTTGGCTATAACGCCATCGCCATTCCCTTTGCAATAGCCGGAAAACTAAATCCTGCCATGGCATCAGCGGCGATGGCGCTCAGTTCTGTTTCAGTGATCATCAACTCATTACGCTTAATTCGATTGTCTGGCACTCCGGAAAACGACGTCGAAAAACATTAATAAAACATCGCTTGCATTTGATTTGAATCGCATAAATTGTGTTACGCCACGGATCGACAAAATTGCGCCTGCCTCATCCCAAAACCCAACCATCTACTTTATTTATTTGCGCTGGAGCCGAAGGGAGTTAACAACAACGGAAATGGAGCTTAACGCCATAGCCGCCGAGGCGATCATGGGGTTGAGTTTACCCAGCGCAGCGACTGGAATTGCAACCGTGTTGTAACCCAGCGCCCAGAACAGGTTTTGTTTGATAATGCTTAACGTTGCACCGCTCAACTCCATAACATCAGCGATTTTGCTGATATCACCATTGACCAACGTGAGATCAGCCGTTTCGATGGCGACATCCGTACCCGTGCCAATGGCAAAGCTGACATCGGCTGCGGCCAGAGCCGGAGCATCATTAATACCATCGCCAATCATGCCGACCTTATAACCTTGCACTTGTAACTCGCGGATAATATCGAGTTTTCTTTCCGGTTTGGCATGTGCGATAACCGTATCAATGCCCACCAGTCCGGCAACGTAATGCGCGGTTTGTTCGGTATCGCCTGAAACCATCATGGGTTTTATCCCAAGCTTGCGCAGTCTTTCAATGGCTTTGCCGGCATTTGCCCTGGGTTGGTCAGCGATGCCAAACAGTGCGGACAGCTTGCCATCCACTCCCACATAAACCGGCGTCTTGCCTTGTTCAGCCAGCGTTATGGCGCGTGGCACGAAGATATTGACATCAACGCCAGACTTTTCCAGCCATACACGGTTACCCACCAAAACGTCACAACCATCCACACGGGCGCTAATCCCGTGACCTGGAATAGCTTTAAATTCAGCGACTTCACTAGGGCTAACATTACGATCTTGGGCATAAGCAACAATGGATTTTGCCAGAAAATGCTCTGAACCGACTTCCGCAGCAGCGGTCAATGCCAATACCCGCGCTTCGTCGACTTCTGAGGCAACCATAAAATCGGTGACGCGTGGCTTACCCTCGGTAATGGTTCCGGTTTTATCAAACACAATAGTCGTCAACTTTGAGGCCATTTCCAGGCTTGCACCATTACGGATATATACACCACGCTT
>CAIUYS010000084.1 GCA_903903365.1 uncultured Methylococcaceae bacterium | reverse complement strand
GATGATCAGCGTTCAGGAAAACACCTGCTTATAAAAGACGTTAACCTTAATGCTGATAAATTTAGTTATGATCAGCCTGTTGCCGTTGACGTTTCTCTGGTTGTTTTAAACCCCGAAACAAAATTTACAGCCGCTATCAAACTAACTACCGGACTCACGGTTAATGAGAAATTGGATGCCTTTGCATTAAGCCATACAGATTTGCAAACTACCACGGAAGGAGAAAACAGTCTTGGCAAACCGCTAACGGCTGCGCTTACCGTTACCGATGTTGCGCTGGACAGAACCCAACAAACGCTTAAAGTGTCCGGATTAAAGCTTAAGTCACAAGAGATAATGCTTTCTGCCGAATTTACCGGCAACCGAATTAACGATACTCTCTCTTTTCAGGGCCCGGTTACTCTTGCACCCTTTAGTCCTGTCAAAATTTTAAAGCAACTGGATATAGCTGTTCCGGTTATGCAGGACACCAATGCCTTGAGTAAAGCGGCCGCAACTTTTACCCTGCTGGCAACAGAAAATTCGCTTGATTTGCAAAATATGGCAATAGCCTTGGATGATGCCCAGATTAAAGGCAGCGCCCGTATTACCGACTTTGCTCAGCCTGTTATCGCTTTTAATTTAACCGCAGATAATCTGGATGTTGATCGTTATTTAGCGCCGGTCGCTGATAAATCATCCAAACCCGTCACCAGTCCGGCTGTCGCTTTGGCCTCAGGCGCTTATGCTTTGCCAATAGAGACGCTAAGACAGTTAAGTATTGACGGCCAATTATCCTTGGGCAAGCTTAAAGTTAATGGCCTGACCATGGAAGATATTCAGTTAAGTTTAAACGCGAACCAGGGGCTTATTAAAGCGCAACAATCCGCTAAAGCGTTTTATCAAGGTGCCTATAGCGGCAGTCTTAACGTTGATGCACGCAACCCAAAACCCATAGTGGCTTTAAACGAAAAAATAATCCATGTACAAATTGAGCCTTTACTTAAAGATTTTAAAGGCGAGGCCAAAATGAGCGGAGTCATTGACGCATCAGCACAGCTACAAGGTCAGGGCAATAGTACCGCTGAACTTAAATCGTCACTCAATGGCAACTTAAGCTTTAAGCTTAAAGATACGGTAGTCAAAGGCTTTAATCTGCAAAACATGATTGATAATGCCAAAGTATTAATCAAAGAACCTGCAGCAACCGCCAATAATAAAAATGAGCAGACTTTATTTTCTGAAATAACAGGGACAGCAACCATCAACAATGGCCTGGTCCAAAACAATGATTTGGTTGCCACCGCCGCCAAAATACATATCAATGGCAAAGGCAACGCGAACCTAAACACGGAGAAACTGGATTATAAACTTAATGCCAGACTCATTAAGGCAGAATCAACCTCCACGGAACCGGAACAAGTTAATGACACCCCCATCAATATTACTGTTGCCGGTACTTTTAGCAAACCAGCTTTTACGCTTGATGTAGCCGCTCTATTAACCGATAAAAATAAAGCCAAGATAGAACAGTTTATCGATAAGAACCAAGAAAAAATAGATACCATTGTGGACAAAATCGATAAAAAATTAGGGCCGGGCGTGGGTGATTTATTAAAAGGTCTTTTTAAAAAACATTAAAACATATTTATAGAAATCCTTTTTTACTCTTAACCTTGTAGGGGCAACCCCAGTCGGCCCTACAGTATTATCATTTCCTTATGAATTCGTCAGACTTCCAACACCGCATACTTACTTGGTTCGATCAAAAAGGTCGAAAAGACCTGCCTTGGCAACAAGAACTTACACCTTATCGGGTATGGATTTCCGAAACCATGTTACAGCAAACTCAAGTTACGACGGTTATTCCTTACTTTAATGCCTTCATGGAGCAATTTCCCACCCTGGAATGTTTAGCAGAAGCACCCATCGATGAAGTTTTACATCGTTGGTCTGGTTTAGGTTATTACGCTCGCGCCCGAAATCTGCATAAAACGGCACAGCTTATGGCGGAACAAGGTTATTTTCCCGAAATGCTGGATGAACTCACCGCCTTACCCGGCATAGGATTATCGACAGCAGGGGCTATCTTAAGCATCGCTTTTAAAAAAAGCCACCCCATACTGGATGGTAACGTAAAAAGAGTGCTGGCACGCTTCAAGGCTGTTTCCGGTTGGCCTGGAACCAGTCAGGTCAATAAATATTTATGGGCTATCAGCACGCAGCTAACACCCGTAGAGCGTGTGGCTGATTACACCCAGGCCATGATGGATTTAGGCGCGACCGTGTGCACGCGCAGTAAACCAAAATGCAATGACTGCCCTCTTGAAAGTCATTGTTTGGCCAGCATAACTAAAACCGTATCCGTATTGCCAACACCCAAACCGCCTAAAACCTTACCGGTTAAACAGCTTGTTTTCTTGTTGCTAAGCAATAATATCAACCAGATATTACTGGAAAAAAGACCCCCGACCGGAATCTGGGGCGGCTTATGGAGCTTGCCGGAATTTGACAGCATTGAATCTGCGCACGCTTGGTGTTTAACAAAAAACCGGACAGTTATTGATACACAAACGCTGGTAACCCAGCGCCACACGTTTTCCCATTACCACCTGGATTACACGCCGGTGCTTATGCAAACGGATAACCTTATAAATTTTGTGATGGAAGCTGATCAAACTGTCTGGTATAACGCTAACCAGATTAACACGCTGGGATTACCGGCACCGATTAAACTACTGTTGCAACAACATACACGAGGATGACAATGACTAGAATGGTTAAGTGCGTAAAACTGGGCATAGAGGCTGAAGGCTTTGATGAACCGCCATTTCCTGGGCCGAAAGGACAGGAAATATATGAGAAAATATCTAAAGCCGCTTGGAAAGAATGGTTAACCAAACAAACCATGCTGATCAATGAGAATAAATTGGCCAGTTTTGATCCAAAAGCCCGCGCTTATTTAGCAGAAGAAAGAACCAAATTTTTGTTTGAAGGTAATAACGAAATGCCAGAGGGTTATGTTCCACCCAAGGTTTAGGTAACTCGCAAGAAATATCCCCCTGTAAAAACTGATAACCCCCTGCGATTTTAAAAATGCCCAACGCCTTTTGGCAAAGGGGAGATTGGTAGGGGTAGAAAATTTTCTACCCCTACACCAGTTTGCTAATCTTGAATCTATAAACCCTTGCCGATATCAGGAGTGTGTTGCGGCGACTGCACTTTCGGTACGGATGGAATGTCAGGGTTTTGCTTGGGAATCACTGTGTTGTTCTGTGGCGCAACCAGTTTATGTTTATACGGGGATGTATAATAGGGAAAGTTCCGGTCACCTATGGGCCTTACAAAGGTATAGGCACCAGGCAATAGAATTAAAATATTACTGAATTTGGCAAATGCATCGTGTGGCTCCGGAATGGATGCTAAAGCCGTTAAAGGACTCACTCCTACAAATACCGCTGTGCCAACAAGGGTTGCAACCAAGCCTACTGGCCGGTAAAGCAATACATCCAATAAAACAAAACCGGGATCGGTTTTTTCGATGCTTTGCGATTGCGCAACTGCGGAACAACACATTACCGATAATAAAATAAAAAGGCTGATTAATTTTTTCATAATTTTTTGCTGTGTATGGGTAATGTAACGGGTTAATAAGCAGTGAATCTAATCTAATCTAATTTGTAATCCTTGTCCAGAACGGTAAGCCAAACGGGAGCAAAGCAAAAATTCTGGCGATTTTACACGACAACAGTAAACCGGATAAAAATCATGATTTAGCCCGACTCACCACATAAGCTCTCGCCAATACAAAAAAAAGTACCTGTCACCTGAAGCGAAGTAATCACCTCACACAATAGCATATAGGCCAAAACCAGCGTTGCTCTACAGAAGATTTTGTCCGCAAAGTAAATCCTCATCCGTTAAAACGGTCAATTCATCACCAACGTGCATCAAGCCACCCGTTATTACTTGGGCGGTTAAGCCGCCATGACCGCGCATGGCGTTATAACCACCAACGCCCAGTATTTTTTCCATTCTTGAACAGGGATGGCAAAATCCGGTTGTTTGAAAAACAGCCTCACCAATCCGAAATTTCCGGTTTTTTAACGCCAGTAAATTGATGCCTTTAATCACCAAATTACGCCGTAATAATTCGGGTGTAACGGGTTTACCCATAATCGATTCAAGTACGGCCAAGTGTTCCCACTGAATTAACGTCACCTGCCGATTGCCGCTAATGCCGTTGTAACGGTCGCCTATCAAGCCGGAACGTTGATTGACCATGACTTCATTCACGGTAATCATGGGCTCACCTCGCGCTGGTCTGACGCCTATCCAGACCAGTTCTCCTGACTGTGGAAACAGCTGCATTAATTCTACAACGCTTAAATTATTCACTGGACTTTTAACTGCTCTATCAGTGCCTTAATCGTTGATTCTTGTGCCATGATGCTCTCGCATAGCTGAAATTGTGCCGCTGCACGATGCAAGTTTTGCTTATGATCAGTTACTTTAAAATACCGGTTGCCTTCCAGGTAATCGGTATAAAACCTAAGCCCCAGTTCCAAGGGAATTAATTGTATGGCTACGAACAAATACTGATAATCATAAGCTGAAAAAAACGTGCCCGCTTCGGATAAGTAGCTTTTTAATAGGGCAGCACAAATAGTTAGATCAAATTCATTGGTTTCCAAATTGTGGCAGCAGGAGCGCAGGCAATCACCAATATCATAATGCACCAATCCTGGTTTAACCGTATCCAGATCAATAATACTGACGGTTTTTTTGCTGTGCTTATCAAACAGAAAATTATTTAATTTAGGGTCACCATGGATAACCCGTAATACCAAAAATCCTTGCTGTTTTGCCGTTTCCAGACCTTCGGTGAGGTGCTGAAACTTGTCGATAAAAGCCGCGCAATAAAGACTTTCAGGGTCAAGTTGTTTGGGCGCTTGCGTTAAAACCTGTTGATAGTGGCTTAAATAGTCAGGAGCAATATGAAATCCGGGCAACGTATCATGCATCAATAAAGGGTCAAGATCACTGACTAAACGATGAAAATGTCCCAACGCAAATCCCACCTGTTGCGCCTGACTTAAAGTAGTAAGTGTCTCTAGGCTTTCTGTGTTTTCTATAAAACCAAGTGCACGCCAGTAATCACCGTGCTCATCCTGATAAAAATCCTGCTGCGTGGTGGTTTTTAAAAGTTTCGGAATTTTCAGCTTGACCATTGACTCGGCTTTTTGTTCAAGATGCCGGTTAAGTTGGATCAAATTATCCATAATCTGATGGGGCGCAGGAAAAACAGTGCGATTGATACGTTGTAGAACAAAGTGTGATGGCTCGGTTGCAACCAGAAACGTGTCGTTAATCAGCCCGTTACCAAGCGGCGATAGGGCAGTAATAATTTTGGCAAACTGCCTGGCTATAGGTAATAGAGTATTCATGACGTCAGTGGACTGTAGAGGCGACAAGAGGGCACCTACAATTCCCTGGCCTTGATTAACGTCGTTAAGCTTCGCAATGCCTGACCTCTATGGCTGATTGAGTTTTTAACGGTTGCCGATAATTCAGCTGATGCACACTTATGTTCCGGCACCCAAAATACCGGATCATAACCGAAGCCATTGGTGCCGATGGCATGATTTAAAATTCTGCCTTCCCAAACGCCTTGCGCAATGACCGGAAAAGGATCTTCAGCATGCTCCATAAATACCATTACGCAAATGAAACGGGCAGTGCGTTGCTCATCAGGAATCCCTTCCAGTTCCTGTAGCAATTTAAGCACGTTGTCCTGATCGCTGGCACCAACACCCGCATAGCGTGCAGAAATAACCCCCGGCGCTCCCTTTAAAGCATCGACAAACAGTCCGGAATCATCCGCTATAGACGGTAATTTGCAATGAAGTGCGGCATTTCTGGCTTTGATAATGGCATTTTCTACAAAAGTAGAACCGGTTTCTTCAGCATCGATAACATTAAACACCGATTGCGGAACAATTAAATGCCCCGCAAGAATCGCCTGGATTTCTTTAATCTTGCCAAGATTGCTACTGGCTAAAACGATTTGTTGTGATGATGATAAAGGCATGGGATAGAGGTAAAAGGTAAAAGGTAAAAATCTTAAAATCAAATCGCCACAAAGACACGAATTTTTTACTCTTGGCTTTTGCTTTGTGTTCTTCGCGTCTTCGTGGTGATGTTTTATTTTAAATAATTTTCCAGCGCTTCCTGCTGTTTTTCAAGCAATTGCTTAATGCCTAAGCCCGCCAATTCAAGCATCGCATCCAGTTCTTCTTTTCTAAACGCATGACCTTCAGCGGTACCTTGAACCTCAATAAACGCGGCGGCATCATTCATCACTACATTCATATCGGTTTCGGCGTTGCTATCTTCTGCATAATCCAAATCCAGCACGGGGATGCCGTTATAAATACCGACTGATACCGACGCGACCTGACCATGTAACGGATTGGTTTTGATTTGTTTGCGTTTAAGCATTTTTTCTATCGCTATCGATAAAGCTACAAAACCGCCGGTAATTGCCGCCGTACGCGTACCGCCATCCGCTTGCAGAACATCGCAATCAATGGTCACGGTATGCTCGCCCAGCGCTTTTAAATCAACTGCCGCCCTTAAAGATCGACCTATCAAACGCTGAATTTCCAAAGTACGACCGCCCTGTTTGCCATAAGCGGCTTCTCGCCCCATCCGGGTATGTGTTGAGCGGGGTAACATGCCATACTCGGCAGTCACCCAACCCTCGCCTTTACCTTTAAGGAAACGGGGAACGCTCCTGTCAACGCTGGCGGTACAAAGCACTCGGGTATCTCCAAACTCAACCAGCACAGAGCCTTCTGCATGTTTGGTATAACCGCAGGTAAATTTTATTTCTCTGAGTTGATCTGGATTACGTCCGCTTGGTCTCATGTGTGTTCCGATAAATTTAAAACCGTACAGTATACCTTAACTGCGAACTATTCGGTTTTCAATTTATAAATTCTTCGCAAATCAGGAAACGGATACATGCCTCAGAAGTCAGGGTTAAAATGCTATACTTAGCGTTTGGATTCTTTAACCCATCACAGGTGAACAATGATTAGAAGTATGACTGCTTATGCCGGCAATGAGGCCCGTATTGGAGATTCAACCCTAAATTGTGAGTTACGTTCGGTCAACCACCGTTACTTTGATATCACCTTAAAACTGCCTGAGTACTTGCGATTTATTGAAGCGGATCTTCGCTCAATTATTGCTGCAAAAATCAATCGGGGCAAAATTGAATGTTCATTAAGTTATAAAAAACAGGCCAAAGACGGGCAAAGCTTTAATGTTAATATCGATGCCGTCATCGCGTTACTGGCTGCTACCGATCAAATTGAAGAACACATGCTGGCACCTTTGTCATTTTCAGCCCTGGATGTTTTGGCTTTTCCCGGCATTCAGCAAGAACCGGTCAATGACAAAACCCACCTTAATGAAGAAATCACTCATCTGGTCAAACAAACACTGGCACAATTTTTGGAAGTTCGGGAGCGGGAAGGCGCTCAACTTAAACTATTAATCGAAGAGCGTTGTATAAAAATGCAAGGCTTTGTCGTGCTGGCCGGACACCGTATGCCCGAAGTCCTGTTACTGATTCGCAACAAATTAAAAGACCGGATCACCGAACTGGTTGTGCAGCCAGATTTTGATCGTCTGGAACAG
>CAIUYS010000083.1 GCA_903903365.1 uncultured Methylococcaceae bacterium | reverse complement strand
GGAATCTTGTTAATTCCTTAGTAACTATTCACCGAAATTTTAAGCGAAAAATCAACGGCTCTTTTCAAAGTATAAAATCAGGTAAAACACCATCGAACAAAAGCGTCAGCGCCTGAGTTGCTGAAACATTATTTTTCCTGCACGTAGACAAATAACTGCGGACACGGCAAAAGATATCAGCACCTTCCTGAGACCGAAAACAGCCAGATATTTTTTGATGCACCTTGGTCATCCTAATGTCATTCTCCCCCTGATTATTCGTAAAAGGGACAATTGGGTTGGTCATAAACCTGAGCACATCTAACTCAAAGAGCTGCAACCGCTCCAATAGGTTTCGTGCCCTACTGCGCTTAATTCGCCCCCGTTGCCCTGGTTGTCGCGATTCATCTGGTGCTGGGCATTCTATTTCAGCCAGCTTTAGTAATTTACGGTAGCGCTCTGTATAATACTTGGCTTGCTCTACAGTCAATGCGCTGGCATCACCTTGAGCCTTGACGTCTTTCAGTATATCTAACAGTAAGTCTTGCATTTCTTTTGCCCATTGCTGCTTATCTTGTTCGTAAGCGCGTTCCAGTTCACGCAGATGGTGTGCATTACAGAGTGAGTGCAAACAGCCAGTGTAGTGATAATAAGGCTTCCAATGGTCATGACAGAGAATGCCTTTAAACAGGGGCAACACTCCTTTCGCATCCATGGCCTCAATGCCTCGTTTGGCATGGGCATAAAACAAGGTCAGTCGGTCATTTGATGCACAATGTAGCCACTGTCTTTTACCTCCTATATTGATACCAGTTTCATCGGTATGCAACAAGGGTGAGGCAATCAATTTAGCGATTAGCTTCAGTTCAAACTCCGCCAACAGCTTAAAAGCCTGCTTATTAAAGTTAAATACGGAGCCCGTGCTGATCGGCAACCCAATTTGTTCCTTAAAGTAATCTTGAACCCTCTGATAGGGAAGTAACTGAAATTGTGATAAATATACGGCTTGTACTTTGACGCCATTACCGTATTGAACCGCCTTGGTTACCTGTGATGGAAACGGTGCAGTAAAGCGATTTCCCTTTTCATCTTCTAGGATTTGGGCACGGTATTCAGTGACGATGCGCTGGATGTCGATATCAAACACTTGGCGTGACTCAAAGCCAATATCACGGTATTGCGCGGGAGGAAGACTGGCTCGATCCACTTTAAGTAACTTGATCTCATCAGGGTCAGCCACTTTGCTTAAGGTAGTTCCAATCCTTCCGACTTGTCCGCCAGCTTTGTTGTTGCCATCTTTAGTCTTTTTTTCGCCTTTTACAAAATCTGTTGAGGGCGGCTTACTGCTATTGCGGCTGTTAAGACCTAACCGGTTTGCCAACAGTTGCACAACCAATAACAGTATATCTAATGTTGAACGCAAGGCAGGCGAAAGATTTGGCTCTTGAGCAAGAAGCTCCTGAACTTTTTTTATCGTCGCATCAATGTCTATATTATCAACAGTCAACTGGGTATGATATTGGGCTAGGTTTCAGTAGCCACTATTATAAACCCTGTTTTAAAACACAAATTTTGTTGCTCTGACTGCGTTATACGGCCTGCGCTTTTTTAGGCGCTGGCAGCCTAGGTTGATTGATATAAACTAAAGGAATTGCCTCATAATAAGGCCTGATTGCCTTTTTAACACTAGCTTAGTGGGTCGCATGAATTTAGGTTTTTTTACGTAAAAACCGTGTCAAGTAATTTTTTATTTATTTTCGCTGAATAGTTACAAAAAATGTACTAAAAACCACGCACCACAAACCACAATCACTCCATTTTCAGCCCCCATAATCACCTTATTTTAGCCGGTTAAGTATGGCTTATGGCTAATGGCTAATGGCATTGAGAGTATATTTTTTTTATTTATCAATAGCTAATAAAAATATAAAAAACGGCATTAAATATTTTACTTTTGAGATTTTCGTAAACGAAAATAACAGAATTAGCCATTGCAAAATTGCATTATCCAGATATAACCAGGCAATAGTCTTGTGATTTACTTGAGTTGCGAAGCCAGAGCATTCGACCAATATGGAGCTTTAACACGTAGGATGGGTAGAGGCGATAGCCGAAACCCATCATAATGGATTTCTTATACGATGGGTTTCGCGCTGCTCTACCCATCCTCTTGGCTATCAACCG
>CAIUYS010000082.1 GCA_903903365.1 uncultured Methylococcaceae bacterium | reverse complement strand
CGGGAATGCGCAGGCGCTCCAGAGTCTCGGAAACCATTGAAAAATTCAGTGTCATTAAAACCTTGCAAGCGATTGAAAAATCAAATGTCGTCATTTATTTAATTGATGCACGCGATGGTATCGCTGATCAGGATGCACATTTATTAGGTCTCGTGATAGAAGCGGGTAGGGCATTGATTATTGGTCTCAATAAATGGGACGGTATAACGACCGAACAAAAAGACACCATTAAACGACAACTTGATGTGAAATTATCGTTTATTGAATTTGCCGAAAAACATCCTATTTCCGCATTGCATGGCAGTGGTGTTGGCAAGTTGTTTGATGTGGTGTCCAAATTGTATGACGCCGCGATGATTGATATGTCAACGCCGGTGTTGACCCGTATTCTGAAAGAAGCAACCGATGCGCATCAGCCACCGATCATCAATACCCGTCGTATCAAGCTAAAGTATGCACATCAAGGCGGACGAAATCCCCCGGTTGTGGTGGTTCATGGCGTACAAACCGATGCACTGCCCATTTCATACAAACGTTATTTGATGAATTATTTTCGCGATAAGCTAAAATTATCAGGAACGCCCATACGTATGGAGTTTAAATCACCGGTCAACCCTTTTCACGGGCAGAAAAAGAAGCTCACCGATTGGAGCGTACAAAAGCGTGTGCGTCTGGCGAAAAGAGCAAAAACCAAGAAAGAGTAGGGTACTAAGGTACAAGGTAAAAGGTGCAAGGTAAAAGGTGCAAGGTAAAAGGTGCAAGGTACAGTTCCTTTAACCTGCTTTTAACCTTGCACCTGCTTTTAAACCTGCTCTTAAAAAACACCACAATAAGGATCAAGTCATGGCAACAATTACCTTCCAGGGCAAGCCGCTTCATACCTCAGGCGAACTACCGTTAGTGGGCAGTAAAGCCCCCGATTTTTCCCTGGCAAACGCCAAGTTGGCGGATGTAACCTTGGCAACTTTCGCAGGAAAAAACAAGGTGCTTAACATTGTACCCAGTCTGGATACGCCTACCTGCGCCGCTTCAACGCGTAAGTTCAACGAGAAAGCATCGCACTTGCATAACACGGTTGTGTTGGTTATTTCCGCTGATTTACCGTTTGCACAATGTCGTTTTTGTGAAGTGGAAGACTTAAAACACGTCATTCCTTTATCAACCTTTCGCTCAACTTTTGCTGATGATTACGGTGTAAAACTGGTTAATACCTTTCTTGCCGGATTAACGGCGAGGGCAGTGGTTATTGTCGATGAACATGACAATGTTGTTTATACGCAATTAGTAAACGAACTGGCTGATGAGCCTGATTATGACAGCGCGATAGCCGCGTTGGTAAACAGCAAGTGATTTTCGTACCTACCCGCACGATAAGCGTGTGGGTAGGTGTGGTTTTTCGTCATCATTAATGGTTGAAGTCCGTTCGGGTAATGCCGCTATGGTATTAAACGCTGTAACAAAAGATCCTCGTTTCTCCGCAGTTCACTCCTCTGATTAACCGTTCCGAAGCACAACTCTATCGGGTTAATAGTTATGTTTAACCTGAAAGTGCTTTGATCAATAGCCATTAAGCATCCAAAAATAAAAGTATTAGGCGCTTTTCTATGATGAATAGTGCCAATGTACTGGTTTTTTTATCCATAACTGTGTTATAAAAATAGTCGTAGTGGCCATTTTTACGCTTTGTAACCAACAAATAGCCTGTGCCAATCAGGTAGTTTGATTCCTGGATGTCAGCTTGGTTATCTTTAGTTTGTTTAGCAGCGTGGTTTTATGGATAATGTACTTAAGGATTCAGTATTTTCAATAGATTCAAGCGTTTCAACATAAGGTTTTGCAATATGACAGAAATGATGAGTAGTGGCGTTGAATTGATGTTTGCCGGAATGAGCATTGTGTTTTTGTTTTTGACCATGTTGGTGGTTGCGATCAATATCATGTCTTCATTGGTGCAGCGGTTTTTTCCGGACGCACCTCTTATGGGGGCAACTACAACGGTATCCAGTGGTATTGATAAAAGCGTTATTGCTGCGATTACGGCAGCGGTGCATCAGTATCGAAGTAAGCATAAATAAAGTTTAAGAAGTGTTGGTTAGTTGTGTGTGCCGTTTAACATGTAAATGGTTTTATATTTATTGCATTCAATCGACCTAAAAGGTCAGTGATTAAAATCCTGTAAAGGTTCCCGGAGAAAATTAAGAATGGCCAAAGATAAAAAAAAGCCCCTAGCTATCACTGAAGTTGTCTTGCGTGATGCGCATCAATCAATCTTAGCCACTCGATTACGCATAGAAGATATGCTGCCGATTTGTGCAAAACTCGATGATATCGGTTACTGGTCAATCGAATCATGGGGTGGTGCTACTTTTGATGCGTGTATCCGTTATCTGGGTGAAGATCCTTGGGAAAGATTGCGCTTACTGAAAGCGGCAATGCCTAAAACACAACAGCAAATGCTCCTGAGAGGGCAAAATATTTTAGGCTATCGTCATTATGCCGATGACGTGGTTGACAAGTTTGTTGAGCGCTGTGCCATCAATGGCATTGATGTTTTCCGTATCTTTGATGCCATGAATGACATGCGTAATATTGAGCATGCGGTAAAAGCAGTACTCGCTACTGACGCACATGCCCAAGGGACTATTTCTTATACCACCAGTCCGGTGCATACGCTGGATTCGTGGGTTAATCTGGGCAAACAGATTGAAGATATGGGCGCACATTCCATCTGTATTAAAGATATGGCCGGATTGCTTAAGCCTTACGAGGCCTTTGAGTTAATCAGTCGCTTGAAAAAAAGCACCAAAATTCCCGTGCATTTGCATTGCCATGCAACGACGGGTTTAAGTGTCGGTACACTGATTAAAGCCGCCGAAGCCGGTGTCGATAATGTGGATACCGCCATTTCATCAATGAGTATGACTTACGGACATAGCGCGACAGAAACAATTGTTGCCAGCCTTGAAGGAACTGAGCGAGCTACCGGACTGGATTTGGTCAAGCTGGAAGAAATCGCGCATTACTTTAGGGGAATCCGCAAAAAATATGCCCAATATGAGGGCAGTCTTAAAGGCGTCGATGGACGCATTTTGATATCACAAGTGCCTGGCGGCATGTTGACCAACATGGAAAGCCAACTGAAAGAGCAGGGTGCCTCTGACAAGTTTGATGAGGTGATGCACGAAATACCAAGAGTGCGCGAAGACTTGGGATTTATTCCGCTGGTGACGCCCACATCACAAATTGTGGGCACCCAAGCGGTGATGAATGTGATGAATGGTGAGCGTTATAAAACCATTACCAAAGAAACGGCGGGCGTATTAAAAGGTGAATACGGTGCAACGCCTGCGCCGGTAAATAAACAATTGCAAGACAGAGTGCTAAACGGTGCGCAACCGATTACTTGTCGTCCGGCTGATTTAATCGAGCCGGAAATGGACAAGTTGATCGCTGAAGTCATAGAAAAAGCGAAAGTTGAGGGCGTGAAACTCGCTAAAAACATCGAAGAAGATGCCTTGATTAATGGTATGTTTGCTCAAGTCGGCTGGAAGTTTCTGGCTAACCGTGGCAATCCTTCGGCATTTGAAGCAGCGCCCGATGCCTTGGCCTTTGCAGCAGCCAATGCGCCTAAAGCAGCGGCTGTTGATAACGTCCCCGAGACTTATACCGTCAATGTGGATGGCAGAAATTTTAACGTGACCGTAGGGCCGGTGGGTGCGCCACTCACTATTCAGCCGGCAGTCGATAAAAGTCTTGCCGCACCTGAAGCCACGGGTGCCGTAGTTTATGCGCCAATGGCGGGTAATATACTGAAAATCTTGGTGGAGGTGGGCAGTTTGGTTGCAGAAGGCGAGGTTGTCGTTATTATGGAAGCGATGAAAATGGAAACCGAGGTTCGGTCTAAATTTGCCGGCACCGTTAGTGCGGTTCATATCAAGGAAGGCGGTGCAGTTGCCGGCGGTAATGCCTTGATTTCTTTGTAACAAAGCACACTAACAAGAGACATTCTATGGAAAATCTGCAATCACTCTGGCACAGTACCGGGATATACAATTTTACTGGCGGTCAGGCTTTTATGATGCTGGTTGGCTTTTTGTTACTGTTTCTTGCGATTAAAAAGGGCTTCGAACCCTTACTGTTATTGCCGATAGGCTTCGGTGCCATTCTCAGTAATATTCCGGTTGCCGGCATTGCTGAAGAAGGCGGACTTTTATCTTACCTTTATTTTGGTATTAAAGCCGGAATATTCCCGTTACTCATTTTTATGGGTGTCGGGGCAATGACCGATTTTGGCCCCATGCTGGCAAACCCTAAAACGTTGTTATTGGGAGCGGCGGCACAATTTGGTATTTTTGCTTCATTGTTGGGTGCGTTGGCGCTTAACGCAGTCCCCGGTTTGGAATTCAGCTTAAGAGATGCCGCTGCGATTGGTATTATTGGCGGCGCCGATGGTCCTACCGCTATTTATGTGGCCTCAAAACTGGCACCTGATTTATTGGGTGCCATTGCGGTAGCCGCTTATTCCTACATGGCGCTGGTGCCTTTAATTCAGCCGCCCATCATGCGAGCCTTAACCACAGAAGATGAACGCAAAATTGAAATGAAGCAAATGCGTGCCGTCAGCAAAACGGAAAAAATCGTATTTCCGTTGATGTTGCTGATTCTCTCTATTTTGTTATTGCCTTCTGCGACACCTTTGATCGGTATGTTTGCGCTGGGTAATTTAATGAACGCTTCCGGTGTTGTGGATCGCTTGAGTCAAACCGCACAAAACGAACTTATTAATATTGTCACCATATTTTTAGGTTTGGCAGTCGGATCAAAGTTAAGCGCTGATGCTTTTTTACAGCTACAAACACTGGGTATTTTGGCACTGGGTGCCGTCGCTTTTGCTATTGGCACGGCTTCGGGTGTTATTATGGCAAAAATCATGAATAAATTCAGTGACACGCCCATTAATCCATTGATTGGTGCAGCCGGTGTGTCGGCCGTGCCAATGGCCGCAAGGGTTGCCAACAAGATAGGCTTGGAAAGCAACCCCCACAACTTCTTGTTGATGCACGCCATGGGTCCTAATGTAGCCGGTGTTATTGGTTCGGCGGTAGCGGCCGGAGTTTTGCTGAGTTTGGTAAAATAGCGGAAATTTCTCGACTGTTAAAAAATAGCACACAGATAACACGGATCTGACGGATAGAGCCTGCGTTTATGACTGGCGATGGAAATCAATCAAACAGATGACGACCAGCAACATGAGGGGCACGCAAGCCTTTCGTTTTCGCTTAAGGCAAGCTTTGCCCATCCTACAGATCTGAGAGAATTGAACGTCGGCATAGACAACACTTTTAAAGATAGCTACGTTTTAGGATGTAGGGTAGGCAAAGCGACGCATGCCCACTTTCTTACGAGGAGGAAATGTATGCGGATTTTGCAAAATTATATCGCCGCTACAAAGCGTTTAATCGAAAGGCGGTCGGTGATATTTCTTTAAAGAAACGGAAGACTTGGTTGAAAAGCTCTGTGACGAATTTGAAGCCACCGTCAGGTCTTCGTTGGAGCCATAAATGCTGACTATTATACAAATTCCCGTTTTAACCGATAATTATATCTACGTCCTTCACGATTCAGTATCGGGAGAAACTGCCGTGGTTGATCCTGCCCTTGCACAACCGGTTTTGGATGTGATGGAAGCAAAAGACTGGCAATTGACTTACATCCTAAATACCCATCATCATTGGGATCATGTGGGCGGTAATCTGGAATTAAAGCAAAAAACCGGTTGCCAAATTATTGCAGCACAAGCCGATTGGGCGCGAATTCCCGGTATTGATAGCTGTGTTGTTGACGGTGATATTATCTCACTGGGACAGCATCAGGCCAGGGTAATTGAAACGCCAGGTCATACCAGTGGGCATGTTGTTTATTACTTTGCCAAAAATCAAGAGCTGTTTTGCGGCGATACGTTGTTTGTGATGGGTTGCGGCAGGTTGTTTGAGGGAACGGCAGAACAAATGTGGACATCATTGCAAAAGCTGAAAGCCTTGCCACCCTCAACCCAAATTTATTGCACGCATGAATATACCCAAGCGAATGGTAAATTTGCGTTAAGCGTTGAACCGGATAATTTTCAGTTGCAGCAAAGAATGATCGACGTGGCGCAATTGAGGTTGAACAATAAATCTACGGTGCCTTCGACTATCGGCGAGGAAAGGGCAACCAATCCATTTTTTAGGGAAGACAGTCGCAGTCTACAAAAAAAACTGGGACTGGAGAATCAATCACCAGTGTCGGTTTTTACAGAGCTTCGAAAACGTAAAGATTCGTTTTGATGACTCAGTCCTCCTCTTTGAAAAAGAGGGCTTGAATACTTACAATTGGATTCCATTGTATAGTGAATAACCACCAGACTCAAAAAGGCCAGCAAGGATGGGTAGAGCAACGCGAAACCCATCAGCAGTTGATTTCGATGGGTTTCGGCTATCGCCTCTACCCATCCTGCTTTAATATGAAATTGTTAGCCTTTAGGTCGCATGTGCGGGAACAGCAATACATCACGAATTGACGGTGCATCGGTAAACAACATCACCAAGCGGTCAATACCTATGCCTTCGCCAGCTGTGGGTGGCATACCGTGTTCCAAAGCGACAATATAATCCGCGTCAAAGTGCATGGCCTCATCATCGCCGGCTTCTTTTTCTTCCACTTGTTTTTGAAAACGTGCAGCTTGGTCTTCGGCATCATTCAGCTCGGTAAAGCCGTTGGCAATTTCCCGACCGCCAACAAAAAACTCAAAACGATCGGTCACATGCGGGTTGTCGTCATTACGTCGTGCCAGTGGTGATACTTCAACCGGATAAGCGGTAATAAAGGTAGGATTCATCAAGCGACTTTCTACCGTTTTCTCAAAAATCTCAATTTGTACTTTACCTAAACCGTAACCTTCCTTAACAGGAATATGCAGGTTTTCAGCGACTTTAACAGCGGCTTCGCGGGTTTCAAGGTCACTGAAAGTAAGATTTGGGTTGAAATGCAGGATTGACTCAACCACTGTCATTCGGTCAAACGGTTTGCCAAAATCGTATTGCTCGCCCTGATAAGTGACCACGGTATGACCGACGACTTCTTCGGCAATGCCGCGTAACAT
>CAIUYS010000081.1 GCA_903903365.1 uncultured Methylococcaceae bacterium | reverse complement strand
CCGCGCCGCCGAGTGCCGCATGTTTTTTTTGTTCTGATTCCGGACAAGTTGCCAAAATTTTTGGACTGACACCGGATAGCCAAATAAAAAATGTTTCCAGTTTATTAACTGAAAGTTTGGCTTCAGGTGAATTATTCGTTAGCTCTGAATTTTCAAACGTGTCGGTAAAATGCCTGAACTCTTCTATAGAAAAATTAAAACCGTGTTCTTTGGCAAAATTATGGATGGTTTGGTCTCTATAGTAACTGGGAACGGTTTGTAAATGGTTAATGAAAAGTTGAAAAAAATCGAAATCATACCGAATTTCTTGATAAAAACGCTGTACTTCTCCAAGCGACATGTAGGTAGTCTCCTTTAATAGTAGGTTCAAGAATGATTAAATCAGTTGCCCGCTTTTTAAATGGTCGGTGTCTGTTTTTCGGCTATCCACTGTTATTAAACAATGTGGGCTAAGTCAGCCTTAATCCAGGTGGATAATTAGTGCTAATTTGACCCTTTCCATGTTTGCTTTCTGGCTTTTTTCTTTGCGGCTTTCTCTACGATGCCGGTCGGGGTTTGCAACCCCGACCAAAATATTTGAAGGCTTCAATAGCTTTCAAAACGTGTGTAACGGGGTTGTAAACTCCGTCACGCCTAGTTACCTCGCAATAAAACCCAATACATTGCCCCTTGTATTAGGTTACCACGCAAAAAAACCTAATACATTGACCCTTGCACTTTTAAAGCTCTAATTTTTCTATACTTTCAATAAGTTGAAGACTAATTTATTCATTAGCAAGCGCTTACCAAACAGTTTGCGCTACTTACCATGTAATTTACACCGGCTACCAAACGATTTGCACCGGTTATTATGGAAAAATAGTCGCTTTTTAACCGGTGGTGAGGTTTGCGCTGCCCTGTGTAACGGATTTTATTTAAACGGGTAAGGAGGTTTTTATAAAGTGCTCGGACATCAATATCTTTTTGGAATACCTAGCACACTAATACTAATTGATTTCACACGTCCCAACTATTTCTAAGCTTAAACACGTAAAACAGTGCGTGTTAAGGTAATGCAGTCTTTGGCTTTTCTTTCATCCATAAAAACGGCTTGAGAGCCCAGACCTTTAATTTAAGCGCAAGTTGTTTAAAAAACTGGAGTGCAATCGTTTCAGTTGTTGCCTGTAAAAACAGCTAAAACTGTTTTACTCCCGGTGATGACAAAGTTCTACGGTTATTGACCTGATATTAAAACGAGTTAAGTTATGATCATTTCTGACATTTGTCATAAATATGATAGTGTGGGTTTTATTATGTTGGAATAGGGCTTAATCTGTCCATACCATTGGCTAAAATTTTATTCGTTTCCGTAGGCTCAACATTTAGGGGGTCACATCGGATGAAAAAATAGTGCTCTTGCGCTTAAACGCTTGAAAGCCCTTGGCTAACCAAGAGTAGCGTAGCGCAAACGTTTCATGACGACCGAATGGGACTCTTCTATTGTTAAAAGGTTTGATCAGACTATCCATGTATTTATGGGTTTAAATTTAAGGTTAAGTTATGCAATCATTGCCCGGTCATAATAAAGTATGTATGAACCGATTTTTTTGGATTCTATCATCAATCCTATACAAATTTCCTGTTAAATTCATATTTGCCATTTTTACTGGCAACGCATGCGTAAAGAGTAGGGTCCACAGGTGATGCTTAAGCAGGTAGTCGACAAGAATGCATTAAATACCATCGATTTGGGCGTGATAAGTGTGATCTTTCCGGAAGCTAAAATTGTATTCGCAATACGTGACCCGAGGGATATCTGTATCAGTTGTTTTATGCAGGCCTTTAGTTCGGCACCGGCAACGGTTAATTTGTTTTCTTGGGAGGGAATTGCGAGACAGTATTCGGCAGTAATGGGTTACTGGTTAACACTGAGAGATAATATCCAGCCGACTTTTTTGGAGCTTCGTTACGAAGCTACGGTGGCTAATTTTGAGGCAACGTATCGTCAGGTTTTTGATTTTTTGGGTGTGGCATGGCATCCGGAAGTTGTGCAATTTCATAAACGCACCAAGGGTCGATATATATCAACCCCCAGTTTTTCAGCCGTATCGGACCCCATCTATACTAGCGCAGTGGCTCGCTGGAAGCATTATAAAAAGCAGTTTTCACCTATTATTAAAGAACTGGAGCCCTTTATTAAAGCCTTTGGTTATTCAGATCAGGATGGCTTTTTTAATCATGGTAGATAACAAATTTAATCCCATAAACAGATTCACAAAATGACTCAAAAAAGCGCAAATACTGTCTGGCATCCTGCCACCATAAACCGTGCTGACAGAGAAAAACTGCATCAGCACAAAAGTGTTATTCTTTGGTTTACCGGTTTATCCGGGTCTGGTAAATCCACTTTAGCTCACGCAGTCGAAGAACATTTACATAAAGCCGGTATTTCAACAATGGTTCTTGATGGAGATAACGTTCGTCACGGCTTGTGCAGTGATTTGGAATTTAGTGATCGTGATCGTGTTGAAAACATCAGGCGAATTGGTGAACTGGCCAAGTTAATGGCAGAAGCGGGGATCATTACTTTAAGCGCTTTTATTTCACCTTTTAAAGCCGATCGTGATGTCGCCAGAAAACTGATGTTGCCGGGCGACTTTTTGGAAATCTATTGCCAATGCCCGATTGAAACCTGCGAACAAAGAGACGTAAAAGGTTTATATAAAAAAGCCAGAGCCGGAGAAATACCTTTTTTCACCGGCATTGGTTCACCCTACGAAGCACCGGAGAACCCAGAACTGGTTATAAATACCCACGAATTAAGCCTGGAGGAAAGCGTTGTAAAAGTGTTAAACCTGCTTGGGCAACAAGGGATTATAAAACCAGGGCTATAAGATGGGATTAGCTTGCTAAGCCCGTCAATCCCGAATGATGCGCCTTCTTCGTCAGCAGATCATTCGGGCTAAGTCCGCCTTAATCCAAGCGAATAATTACTGCTAATTTGAGCCT
>CAIUYS010000080.1 GCA_903903365.1 uncultured Methylococcaceae bacterium | reverse complement strand
TAGACAGGTGAATTTTCTTTTTTTCACCTTCAGGCTATTAATTCCATTCGCTTTAATGGGTTTTGCAAGTGCCTCATGCTTTCATAATTAAACAAACAGAGGGTAGTCCTATTGCTATTCTCAATCATAACAGGCCTGAATCCTATTTGTTGTCTGCTGCTTTTTATGAAAAACTTTTAGCAAGACTTGAAGATTTAGAAGATACACAACTTATCCTTGAACGTGCAAATGGACCATTTATTGAGTTAAGTATAGATGACCTATAGATTAAGGCTTCACGAACTCGCTTTAACTAAATGGAATGAGCTGGACGGCAGTATAAAATCTCAGTTTAAAAAGAAACTGGCTGAACGCTTAGAGCAGCCAAGGGTAAAGTCATCAGCGCTTTCTGGAATGAAAGATTGCTACAAAATAAAACTCAGGCAACTAGGATATAGAATAGTTTATCGAGTAGATGATGATATTGTATCAGTTACAGTCATTGCTGCTGGTAAAAGAGACAAAGAAAAAGTCTATCAAGATGCTGAAAAACGCATTTAAACTGAGGCTTGACGGGGTCGCAAATCAATGGCGTCAGTTGATTGCATTTCACAAAGAATAATAGGGGACAGACCACAGTTTATTTAACCCCGTCACTCACGTTTTAAAACTATTGATGTCGCCAAATGTTTCAGTCGGGGTTGCAAACCCCGACCAGCATAGGAGTTCAGTAAACCAAAAAAAGGGTCGGCCCCCTTTTTCAATACACACATTTACATCATCCAAAGTATTGGGGTCAGACCCTGAGGTATCCCCACAAAATATCAATAAAAAACAATACATTACTGGATAAAAATAAGATCAAGCTTGTCTGAGCATAAGAATTCATTCTAAAATAAGAACTTAGAAGGATAAATTTATGTCCATTATCGCTCTTCTGCATAACTTGTTGAAAGAAAAACTCCCCGGCATTCATGCTACCCGACTCACGGCGCTGATGGCTGCTGTTGAGGCTGGGTTGAAATGCGCGTCGGTATCAATTACGGAGCTCGGACGGACGCTTTCTGGACCTGCTTATATCAAACACAAAATCAAACGTATGGATCGTTTAGCCGGTAATTGCCATCTTAACACCGAACGCACGGCGGTATACGGCGCTATGACCCAATGGCTATTGCAGTCCCTGCCCATGCCGTTGATCCTTATCGATTGGTCGCCCCTGACCGCAGATCAGCATCAGCAGCTCTTACGAGCGGCGCTGCCTACGGGAGGACGTTCCGTTACCTTGTACGAAGAAATTCATCCCGTTAAAAAACTGGGCAACCGCCGTGTACAGCAGCGATTCCTTACCAGTTTGCAAGCTTTGCTACCCGCCAATGTAACGCCTATCATTGTTGCCGATTCCGGATTTCGCACGCCATTTTTTCGCGAAGTTGAAAGTTTGAGCTGGCATTGGCTCGGGCGAATTCGCAATCGGGATTTCATTGCCTGGGCCAATCGGCCTAACGATTGGCTGGCGGCAAAGTCACTTTACGCCAAAGCCACACGAAAACCCAAGTGCTTGGGCTCGGCCCGTTGGGTGCGTAGCCACCCCCTAGACGGTGAGTTGGTGACTTTTTATCAGCCCGCCAAAGGTCGGAAACACCTGACTGCCCAGCATCGTCCAAGCAAATCCAGTGCCAGTCGTAAACATGCCAAACGTGAAAAAGAGCCTTGGCTTCTGGTTGTGTCACCCTCGCTAAAAGCGTTTTCTGCGGCGCGGGTCGTAGATTATTATCGAAGCCGCATGCAAATTGAGGAAGGCCTACGAGACACAAAAAGTACGCATTACGGCTTGGATTTTACCAGCGAAAGCCGGATTGAAGTCGAACGCCGCGCCAACCTGTTATTAATTGCCGCGCTCATCATTTTCGCGCTTTGGCTCACCGGGCTTTGTTTAAAAGGTACGGATATCGAACGACATATCAAAGTTAACAGCAGCCAGGATCACTCACCGTATTCGGTTATCTTTCTCGCCCGAATCGCTTGCCGCTATGTCGCCTTTGAGTTGTCTGCCTCAATGTTGGAACAGGCACAAGCTCTTTTATTAGACTACTTTGACTCATTCGAGGGAGGATAAATTCGTGGGGATACCTCAG
>CAIUYS010000079.1 GCA_903903365.1 uncultured Methylococcaceae bacterium | reverse complement strand
GCATTCCCAATCCCGGCAGGAATAACGAGCTTTGGGTGTCCTCACATACTTGTATATAACGACGAGAGCTCCAGCTTCCTGATTATCTTTATCACATTCGAGTCTTTATGCCTGGAAGCAGTTACTGGATCTTGCAGGATCTTTGTCTACATTTTCTCGTTGACAGTCTCGGGAAGCCGGAACTTCCAAGACTAGTTTACCAAGCTGGAGCTTGGGAAACAGCGGAACTGTTGACAAATAGTTAGCTCACCCTTAAAGTCTTACTTTAATCTTACAACTTTATACAGCCATTATGGAATCAACCAAGTTATCCAGCAAAGGTCAGGTCATCATACCTAAACATATTCGCTCTTCATATCATTGGGAAGCGGGGCAAGAATTGATTGTTATAGACACAGGCGATGGTATTTTATTAAAACAAAAAGCCCCTTTTGTAAAAACATCACTTGCTGAAGTCGCTGGATGTTTAAAGTATGAAGGTCATGCAAAAACAATTGATGAAATGAATGATGCTATTGCCAAAGGTCTTAACGCACAATTTCATGATTGCAATTGATACTAATATCATCGTTAGATTGTTGACCCAAGATGATTTAAGTCAATATAAAAAAGCCTACAACCTGCTGAATAAGTATGAGGTTTTTATCACAGAGACGGTTATCCTGGAAACGGAATGGGTACTTAGATTTGCCTATGATTATAAAGTCGATCAAATTACCAATGCTTTGATCCAGTTACTTGGATTACCCAATGTACATATTAATCATCCTGAACGTGTTGCACAAGCTATTGATTGGCATAGTAAAGGACTTGATTTTGCCGATGCGCTTCATTTAGCAAATAGTCAACACTGCAAAGATTTTTTTACTTTCGATAAAAAAATGATTAATGCCGCAAAACGCATTGATAAATCAAATGTACACGAACCTGTTTAGCCCTAATATAACCACAAGAAATGCAGTGCGGCAATAAACTACCCTCACTCGTTAAATGTCTTCCAAGCTTGGTGCAACGTGGCCGAACGCTTGTTTGCGCATCAAATAATGAAGTCCATAGGGAAGCGGACTTAAGGGACTATCAAACACTTGAATAAATATAATAATTAAAGACCTGCCCCTATATTTCTCGAGGTTGGTTAAAAAAGAGGTATATCATTCTCCTTACACGTTTTACCTTATGGTTTAGGATCAGTATTATGGCTTTGAAATTGCAATGACTTGATTGCTTCCCCCATATAATGGAATATAGTTAACGTAAAGGTGCAATGCTCTCCACTAACACCACAAGACCTCTCGTCTTTCAACCAAGCTTCTTTTTTACCAGAGACTTTTAAATGATAAAGATTCTCTCTAGTTGTAGCACCGTACCAAGGATCATTCTTTGCGATTAATTCGAGATTAAATTTACTTTTCTTTAAATTATCTAACGAATGATCAAGATTTATATCAGCGTCAGCATTGAATTCAATTTTAGATACACCCGCATTACTTCCAAAGAGCTTAATTGTCCAAACCCCAGGCTGTACAGTTTTTTCTAAGACAGTAAAGTCAATGACTCCTTTTTTAGTAATGAAGATTTCGCCACATCGCTCAGGAGCATCCAAGCTTTGAGGGGTCCCATCACATCCTGATAATTTACCAATTGTTAACCAGTTAATAGGTGTCTTCACTTCAGCTGCTACTCCCCAACTCAAACTTACCCCTGATTCTAAAGGTAAAAATAATTGTATTAATTCTGAAAGCTCAAGGCTACATTGTTTACCAGGATGAAATGGCTCATTACTGTTTCTAACCTCGTTTATGCATTTATCTCTTGTCGACTCAGCAAACACATTAGTGGAAACCAGCAACAACAGTAATAGTGTTATTTTTTTTATCATCTCTCATCATCTAAAATTTGATTTACTTTATTTAATTTTTTTTTAATTCAATTAATATCACCAAAATAAAAATAAAATTATTATCTATGTTTTTAATTAAATGTAATTCCAGCTAAGATTAAACCCCCTATTTTGTTATTATTAATATGGAAATTATTTCATTATAGGTACGCAAAGCATTACATTATGGCTAGAATTCAATTTATGAAGCGGGGAGTCTCTATTTTTGAGCAAATATTTCCAATGCTCTACCGGTTAAATTCCCTCGCAGGCGGGTCTGTTTACAAGAAAGTCATCAAGAACTCGACCTTCTCTGTCAAAGTAGCGATAATGAAAATGAAAACCTTGATTAAAAAATGGTGTTTGCTTTAACAATAAGCACGCTTGCGGGACAATCTCACTGCGGGTACCTGATCTCCAAACTTTTAAATCAGACTCCGTTACATCTCTTCGAATTGCAAGAATATTTTCATAAACTATTGCTTTGTCATCTGCATAGGCTTTGGCTGAAACGGTAACACCGTCGTTTGGTAATCCCTTGTGCAATTCAGCATTTGCTTGCTGGGCTCCAATTCGAGCGAACTCATAAACATCAATTTTCTGAGGACTTAGCTCGGATGAACTGGTCGCTTTGTTGCCAACATGCTTGCCAATGTCTCTTCCAATTGCAATTGCAATCAGTATTACTATAAATCCAAAAGCCGAGAGAATTTTTTTCACATTATTCCTGCCTTACGTTGAGCTAACCGGGCGCGGCACGGGAAGTTGAAAATTAAAGCCGGAGTATAACAGCACACCGGTTGAGTACAATATTGAACCTGATATATTATTGTCCGACCTAGCCACATGCTTTTTTGGGATTTTACAATAAATCATTGAGGGACTCATGAAGAGCACAAAACCGGTTTTTAAATTCCGGATAAAGATTTGGGTGGCAACTACTCCCAGTTATAAATGTTGCTGTATCTATATCTGAGCCATTGCCACAATATTCATCCCATGCCTTTTGTAGTTTCCGTTGATAGCAGAAGGGCAAAATAGGCATAACTGTATCAATAGCGATTTTGTGTTTTTGGAAGGCATCGGTGAAAGTTCCAAAACTAGCGTTGCCATTTCTGATGCAGGCAATTTCGTCAGTAAAGGTAGACTTAAAAGTTAAAACAGAACTGCGAACAACATCTCTTCGACTCCGCCATATGGTAAGCCTGTGAATAGCGAAAACACTAAACAAAGTAGCAGCGATAGCGAGCAAGGCGACATCTATTTGGCTCATTTTACGGTACTCTTCTCGATATTATTACAGGTAAATTCTGAATAAATTTATATAACCAGACTATTCCTAATC
>CAIUYS010000078.1 GCA_903903365.1 uncultured Methylococcaceae bacterium | reverse complement strand
GGCAAAATGTTGTCAATCGTTTTTATCAGTCGATTAATGCCCGGAATGGGATCATTATCCGTTTTCAATGCAGGGAAATACTGTGTTTGTGAACCCAGCAGCAAGGCCATTTCTTCAATAATCGCCAACTTTGCTTCTTGTTCGGAAGGCTCAAAGTCAAAAAGACTGACTGTTTTATCAACAGACGCCAATGCCGAAAGCTTTTGCTGCATGGCCTTGGCTTGTTGTTCGCCCACTGCCAATACCGTCAACGTCATGGGCGTGGTGTCCGGATCTTTATTCAAGTTTTTAAAGGCAATAACCGATTCAGTATTGGGATCACGCAGATTAATGGGGTTAAAATCAATTTTTACCTTAAACACCAGCACGACAGAAATAACGGCAATCAGGAGGGTTAATAAAGAAATAGGTTTGGCGTAATGAAGCGTAAAGGTCGCCATTTTTTCTGCCAACGTTGCCAACAAAGGATGAGTTGATTGGGGCTCCAACTTTTCCGATACCGGAATAAATCGTATCAGTGCCGGTAACACCGTCAAGGTTATCAAAAGACAGATAAACAAACTGGTTCCTGCCAACAAGCCCAGCTCGGATACGCCTTTGTAATCGGTCGGTACAAACGCATAAAGCCCGATGGCTGTGGTGCCTGCGCACAATATTAAGGAAGGGCTTGTCGAAACCAACGTACTGCGTAACGCCCTGTCTTTATGAACATGGTGCCGCAAATTATCCTGATAACGCAAACAAAAATGAATGGCGTATTCAACCCCCAAACCAATATTGGATACCGCAAAAGCAACAGAAATCAAGTTGAGTTCTTGCACGGAAACCGCCGCAAAAGCGCCACAAAATATCATACCTAAAGCCAGGGAAATCAGTGTTGCAAGGGTCAGTAAAATGGAGCGATAAGCAATCAGTAAAATAATTAAAACCAAGACTATGGAGAAAATACTGGCGTTAAATGTGCCACTGCTCATGCCTACCAGCTCATCATCTTCCAGCCCTACTTCACCTGTAATCCAAACCTTAACCTCAGGTACATCGGGTTGTTGAACCTCGGCAATCGCTTTCCGTATAGCATCAATTGCGTGCTCGGCCGGTCGAATTTGGGTGTAATCAAACTTGGGTGATACAGTAATAAAGCCTTTATCCATCCCGTTACCGCTTAATTTTTTCTCAGCGATTAAACTTTCCCACGACAATAAGTTATTTTCACCATTCATGCTTTTATGCAAAGCCAGTGAAACTTTATCAATTAACGAAGGAAGATCAATGGGAACCGCCTGATCTTTATTAGCCGAGTTTAAAGCATCCTCAAATATTGAAAAAAAGCCGGTCAGATTGGGCTCTTGAGAAATTCTGCCGATAAATGATTGAGCTTGAGACAAGTTGTTTGACAAGCTTTGCAGCTCAACGCTATCCAGGTAAAGCAAGCCATTTTGATGAAAGAATTCATTCTCGTTAGGCAGGTAAACTGTTTCAAAATTGACATTGTCTGCGCTTAATAAGCGTCCCAGCCTTTTAGTCGCAGCCTTGGTTAATTCCGGGGTATTGGATTCAACGACCAATAAAATGGTATGCAAATCTTGCGAGAAAGCCTTTTCATAATTACGCAGATTTTTCTGAAAAGGCGCATTAGGTGCAACCATGTCAGTCGTGTCGGTATCAATGCTTAAATGACTAACCGTATATTGCCATGCAAAAAAAGTGAGTACACTGATAATTAACAACACCATAACGGGATTGCTGAGAGTCCAGTTTCCCCATCGGGTAAAAAGACTGCGACTGTAATTTTTAAACGACATTATGTTGATCCGGTTATTCAATGATAATTCTATCCAAAGTGTTTAGAGCTTCACTTCGGGATTCGATAAGTTCGGAGCCCTGCTGCTGAATAAACAGCGCAGGAATTTTTGCGGCATTGGCCGCTTGCAGTCCGTCTTTTTGCCCCATACAAAGCAGCGCGGTATCCCAGGCATCAGCGATGGTAGGGTCTTCATGTATCACGGTGACTGAAACCAGGTCATGAGTAATCGGACGTCCCGTACGGGCATCAAGAATATGACTGTAGCGCTGGCCTTGATAATCAAAATAATGATTGTAAGTACCTGAAGTCATCACCGCCATCGGCGAATCCTTGGGCATGGTAATTCTTTTTTGCATGCGCTGCTCACCCGGCAACGGTCTTTCCAGCGCAATGCGCCAGGGTTGAGAGTCCGGTTTGTGTCCACGGGTTTGCAGTTCCCCGCCGATTTCAACCAAATAATCGTTAATGCCGTTTTGCTCCAAAACCCGGCTAATTTTACCCACGCTATATCCTTGCGCAATGGAGGACAAATCAACTTTCAAATCGGACTGTTTTTTACGCAAATGAGTATTATCGACCACTTCCAACTTTTCCATACCGATTTTAGACAGCGCTTTAAGAACGGCTGCCTCATCGGGAATAGCCGGTGTATCTCCCCGAAAACCCCATAAATCAAATAAAGGTTTGGTCGTTAAATCATAGCAACCCTGACTGGCCTGAGAAACGCTTTGTGCAACGCGCACTAATAATACAATCTCGTTACCGACTTCTTGGCTATCCGTATTTTCAGTACTGTTAAACCGCTCAATGACCGAGTCAGGCCGATAGTTAGACAATGTTTTGTCGATGGCATCGAGTTCGTTTTTAACACTTACTTCAACGGCCTTAGCTTCTACCGGTAATTCTGACCAATAACTGATATGATAGGTTGTACCTTGAGCTGCGCCTTCAAGCTTTTGAACGGCGGGTTCGGAACAACCGCCAAGCAGACTAAACGACAATAGCAGTCCATAATAATTAGATAACTTAAAGGATTTCATTTTTAAACTTACCGGCTTGGTATTCCATTTCTGTTCATTCATTATCATCACAAGCTGTTTACCTGAATATTGCGGCACAAATTTTCTTTAGTTAAAGAGTACCTAAGTAAATTTAATTTATTTTAATCTGCACAGTAATGAGCAGACTGTTTTAAAAATGGAAAAATCGCATTATTATAATCTCAAATACACATTGATTTATTTAAATATCAGATTGTTGGGTTATATAGTGCCACTATTTTTGATTAATAACTGCAAAACCCGTCAGAACATCCACGTATCACATTATTTTTTAGGCGATAGCCATGAATGAATTATTAGGCAACAAACCCATGCGATCGCTTATACCAGGCATTCTTTTAGCTGGTCTATTGATACTGGGCTTTATGGTTCTCCGTGAGTTTTTACCCTCGCTGGTTTGGGCGATTATTATAACCTATGTCACATGGCCCCCTTACCAATGGCTGAGACATCAACTGAAAGACCAAGCCAATCTCAGTGCAATCGTTATGACGGCGATTATTGCCGCCGTGATTTCACTGACCCTCTATTGGCTTGTCGCCATGCTACAAAACGAAACCAAAGTCGCTTATCAAAGCTTGGTAGACAACCTTATTCAAGGCCCCTATCAACTGCCTGATTTTATACGCAAACTACCCTGGCTTGGCAATTATTTACAAGAATTACTGAATCAGTTGAGCCATGACAAAACCGAGTTGGCCTCACAACTTGTTGATTGGGCCAAACAATGGCTGGGTGGCTTTGCCAAGTTTCTGGGCGGTATCGGTCTCAATGTGATGAAGCTGGGCGTTATCTTGGTCACCGTATTTTTTTGTTTTCGTGACGGCAAAGAAATCATTAAACAGTTGCAGGAAGGACTGGTTCGTTTTCTGGGAAAATATCAGCATGTTTATCTCCAAGCCGCTGGTAAAACGACCCGTGCCGTCGTTTACGGCTTGGTACTTGCTGCCCTCGGCCAAGGTATGGTGGCAGGCGTGGGTTACACGGTTGCGGGTGTAAAAGCACCGGTGCTGTTTGGGGCCATAACCGCATTGTTGGCGCTAATCCCGATGGGTGCAACACTGGTCTGGCTGCCCACCGGCATCTCCCTGATTCTTACGGATAAGCTGTGGTCCGGACTGGGACTGTTACTGTGGGGTTTTCTGGTCGTTAGCACGGTTGATAATGTAATTCGTCCACTGGTCATTAGTGGTGCCAGTCGGGTACCTTTTCTTATCGTGTTGTTGGGTGTACTGGGCGGACTTACGGCCTTTGGTGCCATTGGACTTTTTTTGGGGCCGGTCGTTCTTGCCGTTCTGCTGTCCGTGTGGCAAGCTTGGCTACAGTTACAACAAGATGAAAACTTGCCAGGCCTGGAAACCCGTCAGATTTGGCATACTTTATCCGTCAAGGAAGTGCTTCATGAACTGGATTCTGATCATGTTCTGGGTTTAAGTCAAG
>CAIUYS010000077.1 GCA_903903365.1 uncultured Methylococcaceae bacterium | reverse complement strand
CTGGTTGCCGAGGCTGACCTTTATTTGGCTTATGGTCGCTATCAAGAAGCGGAAGAATTGCTGCGTGAAGTTCTTAAAGATCAACCTAATCGTGATGATTGTAAATTGAAATTGCTGAATATTTTTTATTTAAGTAAAAATAAAAACGCTTTTGAAACCTATGCCAACGAGTTAGCCAAAGCAGGTAAAAATGATAACATTGAATTTTGGTCAAAAGTGAGTGAAATGGGTCGTGAAATCTCCAAAGATTCAACCTTGTTTTTTTCTGAAGTCGATGCATTTTCTCCAAAAGAAACGATATCCGTTGAAAAAATGCCGGAAAAGTTGGTTGAGTTCGACACGATTAAAAAAGATCCAGTAGCCGATAGTAAGCCCCCCTCTTTTGGAGAATCATTAACTAATGAGGTTATTAAAGAAAGCCTTCAAACAACGGACAGTTTGTTGGATTTTGATTTAGTTCCCACTGAAGATAACGCTATTAACGAACTGCAAAATAACGGCAGCCTAGACTTTGATTTAAGCACCTCGGCACCAAACATTGAAATATCAAGTGACGCTTTAGGCGACATTGTTTTTAAAACGTCAGAATTGGAATTTGAAGCGCTTGAGTTTGAATCAAATGAAACCAAAACACTAAAAACCGATGAAATTGAAAACGCTGCTACAAAAGACACCGTTGAAAACACCCTTTTTATTGATAAGCAGACTGATGAATCATCGGGTTTAAATAACATTTTTTCCAATGATTCACTTGATAGCGACTTTTTTTTGGACAAACCCGCGTCAGGTTTACAGGGAAAAGAAACTGACAGGTCACTTGATGTTTTTGATTTAACGGATAGGGACGAGATGGAAACCAAGCTGGATTTGATAAAAGCCTATATTGATATGAATGATGCGGAAACGGCTAAAAAGTTGGCTTGTGAAGTACTTGAAAAAGGCTCGATTGAGCAACAAAAAGTCGCTCAAGCACTCGTAGATGAATTAAAATAAAATCTGTAACTACCCGGCATTTCCGGCTTTGATCATAGAACACGGATGCCACTGATTGGACGGATTTGAACGGATTTTTTATTTTTAGCCAAAAAACCTTACGTTTTATCAGCATCATTTTTATGATAAAAAAAACATCTTTATATGTGTCAATCAGTAAAATCCGCCTCATCTTTGTTCTATTTTTTTAACGACTGAGTAGTTACTAAATATTTTGTGAAGCGCAATAAAAAAGTCCTTATGGGCTTTTTTATTGCCGACTATATTTTACTCTTACCGGTTTTGCGGAGTGAACAAGCTTGCTTGCTGTTAACTGTAAAACGTGCAAGTCGATTGTGACCATTTAGATAACAAAAGAAGTTTTCGGGCGATACATTTATTCAATATTCTTGATAAAAAAAACTGTTAACTGTTTTTTATCAAGATAAAAAGTCTGGAACAATTATTGCTAACAGCATTGCATACCACTGACTTAAACAAAACTGGTGTTGTAAAAAGCCAAACCAACCATCGGGCAATAGGAAAAAAGATATGACCATTCGCGTCGCCATTCGTCACAAAACGATATACAAATTCGATAGACCAGTATCCTTGTCGCCTCACGTGTTTCGATTACGTCCGGCCGTCCATAGTCGCACACCTATCAAGGCTTACGCCTTGCGCATTGAACCCAAGAATCATTTTATTAATTGGCAACAAGATCCTTTTGGCAATCTTGTTGCACGCGTGGTATTTCCTGATAAATGCCAAAAACTTAGTGTTGAAGTTGAAGTCATTGCTGATATGACAGTGATTAACCCCTTCGATTTTTTTGTAGAAGAATATGCAGAGAACTATCCTTTTAAATATGATGAACTGACGCTTAAAGAGCTTCAGCCGTATCTGGAAATAACTGAAAACGGCCCGTTATTGGTACAGTGGGTAAAAGCATTTGATATCAGAAAGCGCTCTATCAATGATTTTTTAGTCGATATTAATCGCGCTGTTTTTGAAGCCATCAACTATAACATCCGCATGGAAGTGGGCATACAAAGCTGTGAAGATACACTGGAAATGCTCAGTGGTTCGTGCCGGGATTCGGCCTGGTTATTGGTGCAGGTACTGCGCCATCTTGGGCTGGCCGCCCGCTTTGTATCCGGTTATCTGGTGCAATTAACGTCTGATATAAAATCGCTGGATGGCCCTTCAGGCCCCGAGCAGGATTTTACTGATTTACATGCCTGGACAGAAGTTTATATACCCGGCGCGGGCTGGGTAGGACTAGACCCTACTTCGGGTTTATTGACCGGCGAAGGCCATATTCCCTTGGCTTGTACGCCAGATCCTGCAAGTGCCGCACCAGTAACCGGCGGCACTGACAAGTGTAAAGTGGAGTTTGAATTTAGTAATACCGTGGATCGTATGCACGAAGATCCCCGGGTGACTAAACCTTATACCGATGAGCAGTGGTATCACATTGATGCACTGGGGCAATATGTTGACAAACAGTTAATAGAGGATGATGTTCGCTTGACCATGGGCGGCGAACCTACCTTTGTTTCGGTCGATGATATGGAAGGCGACGAATGGAACACGCACGCTGATGGTGCAAACAAACGCGAGCGCGCACAACAATTGACCATTCGTTTGCGGGATGTCTTTGCAAAAGGTGCCATGTTGCATTATGGGCAAGGTAAATGGTATCCAGGTGAGCCATTGCCACGTTGGCAATATGGTATTTTTTGGCGCAAAGATGGCGCCGCAATTTGGCGCAATCCGGATTTGCTTGCTGACATTAACAAAGATTATGGTCATACGGTCAAACAGGCGCAAAAGTTTATCCACCAAATCAGTCAGCGTTTGGGGGTTCAGTCTCGCTATATCGAAACCGCTTTTGAAGACAGTTTTTATTATCTCTGGCAAGAAGGCACCTTGCCTGAAAACCTTGACCCTTCAAAAATCAACCTGAAAGACTCTATTGAACGCAAAACCTTAGCCAAGCTATTGGATGTGGGTTTGGATCAGCCCGTCGGTTTTACTTTGCCGATTAAATGGAATTGGTCTGAACTCTGCTGGAAAAGTGGCCCTTGGGATTTTCGACGCGGTGCGATGTTTCTGATTCCTGGCAACTCGCCCATGGGCATGCGCTTACCCTTGGATAGCTTGCCTTGGGTAGCGCCTGATAAACGGGATTCGCAAGAACCCCAAAGCCTGTTTGGAGACTTGCCGGAATTAGGCGATTATTATGGTGAGGTGACGCGCCGATATAGCCACCTTGAAATCAAAAAAAGTGAACATCCTGAAATTATTGACCAGGCAGTGGGTGATGATTTAACCCCCGAAGTTGAAGTGCCGCATACCGCGTTGTGTGTGGAAGCTCGGGAAGGCCGGCTGTATATCTTTATGCCGCCGCTGACGTTGCTGGAACATTATCTGGAACTGGTCGCCGCCATTGAAGCCACCGCTGAAAATCTGGCAATGCCGGTGGTCATGGAAGGTTATGAGCCGCCTCGTGATTATCGTATCGAACGTTTAATGGTGACACCGGATCCCGGCGTCATTGAGGTGAACATTCATCCATCCAAAACCTGGCCGGAGTTGGTGGAAAAAACCCATATCATTTATGAACAGGCGCATCTAACCCGATTAGGCACTGAAAAATTTATGCAGGATGGTCGTCACACCGGAACCGGTGGTGGCAATCATATCACCATGGGTGCGGAAATGCCGACCGACAGTCCGCTGTTGCGTCGTCCTGACTTATTGCGCAGTCTGATTACTTACTGGCAACACCATCCCGGTTTATCGTATTTGTTTTCAGGCATGTTTATCGGCCCCACCAGTCAAGCCCCTCGTGTTGATGAAGGTCGGGACGAAAAACTCTATGAGCTGGAAATTGCTTTTCAACAAATACCCGAAGGCGAAGTGCCCGAGCCTTGGTTGGTTGATCGCTTGCTGCGCCATTTACTGACCGATATAACCGGCAACACGCATCGCTCCGAGTTTTGTATTGATAAACTCTACTCGCCCGATAGCTCAACCGGCCGACTGGGTATTTTGGAACTGCGCTCTTTTGAAATGCCGCCACATGCCCAAATGTCACTGGTGCAAATCGTATTGTTGCGGTCATTGATTGCCTGGTTCTGGCGCGAACCTTATAAACACGACTTGGTGCGCTGGGGAACCGAGCTGCATGACCAATTTATGTTGCCGCATTATGTCCGCGAAGACATGAAGCAAGTCACTAAAGACTTGCAACGTGCCGGTTTTGGTTTTGATCTGGAATGGCTGGAGCCGTTTTTCGAATTCCGCTTTCCACGTTATGGCAATACCCAAATTGACGGCATTGATATGGAATTGCGTTTTGCCATTGAGCCTTGGCATGTACTGGGCGAAGAAGTCAGTAGCACCGGCACCGCACGTTATGTAGACTCATCGGTTGAGCGCATCCAGGTATCGGTCACCGGTTTTACTGAAGGGCGCTATGTCATTACCTGTAACGGTCGACGTTTACCCATGCGCAATACCGGTCGCAAAGGCGAGTTTGTTGCCGGTGTCCGTTATCGGGCCTGGCAACCACCTTCAGCCTTGCATCCTACAATAGCGCCACATGTGCCCTTGGTTTTTGATGTCATTGATACCTGGAATGGCCGTTCAGTGGGCGGCTGTACTTATTACGTCGCGCATCCCGGTGGCCGTAGTTATGATGATTTTCCGGTTAACGATTATGCAGCGGAAACACGACGCATGACCCGTTTCTGGGACTATGGGCATACACCTGGGGTTATTATCAGGCCACCGATGGCGACCACCCGGGTTGCTGCGTCAGATAAACCGTTACTGGCCAAATTCAGCATTGATGATAAAGCGCCAAGAGCAATGGCACCGCCTGCGGAAGAGTTAAGCACCGATTATCCGTTTACGCTGGATTTACGTCATCGAAATCGATAATTGCAGATTTATTAAGGTTGGCAACAATTTTTTGCCCACCGAAATGAAAAATAAACGACAATAATGATCGGTTGTTGCCTGCGTGAATTGACTCGCATGGAACAGCCCGTTAGAAATAACGACACTTTACCAGGAGATTTTTTTAAATGAGCGACAAATTAAAACTGCTAACTCCGGCTACATTGACACTGGAAAATAAAACCTATTCCTTGCCGACTTACATGGGTGTTGAAGGTGAAAAAGCCATTGATATTACCAAGCTACGCAGTGAAACCGGGTATGTGACATTGGATGACGGTTACGGAAATACCGGCGCCTGTGAAAGCGCCATCACTTTTATCGATGGCGAAAAAGGCATTCTCCGTTATCGTGGTTATCCCATAGAAGAATTGGCCGAACATTCGCGCTTTGTTGAGGTGGCTTATTTGTTGCTCTACGGCGAGCTGCCGACCAGTGAAAAGTTGCTGACTTTTTCGACCCGTCTTAATGAATCCTCCATTATTCATGAAGATGTGCATCACTTTTTTAACGGCTTCCCGCGTGGCTCTCACCCCATGGGTATTCTTGCGACCATGGTGGCCTCCTTGTCTACTTTTTATCCGCTGCCTGATGAGTTGGATGAATCTACAGAGATACAAATTGTTGCCAATCTGGTTTCTCAGGTACGCACCATTGCGGCATTTTCTTATAAAAAATCCATCGGCGAACCCCTGGTTTATCCTTCCATCAAGTATAAATATACCAGTAATTTTATGAACATGATGTTCTCGTCGCCAGTACGCGATTATCAACTGGATCCTGACATTGTTCGCGCCATTGATATGTTGTTGATACTGCATGCGGATCATGAACAAAACTGTAGTACCTCATCTGTGCGCACGGCCGGCTCCAGTATGGCTAATGTGTATGCGGTAATTTCTTCCGGCATTGCGGCATTATGGGGGCCACGCCATGGTGGCGCCAATCAGGAAGTGATTAAAATGCTGGAACAGATACACGCTGAAGGCGGTGATGGAACTGAATTTATTAATAAAGCCAAAGACAAGAATTCAGGCTGTCGATTAATGGGTTTTGGTCACCGTGTTTATAAAAACTTTGATCCACGCGCCCAGGTTTTAAAACAGCATTGTGACAAACTGCTTAACAAACCCGGCCTCAATGATCCACTTCTGGATATTGCCAGACGCCTCGAAGAAATTGCCCTGAAAGATGATTATTTCATTTCCCGCAATTTGTATCCCAATGTCGATTTTTACTCCGGTTTAATACTGCGTGCAGCGGGAATACCTACCAATATGTTTACCGTTTTATTTGCTATCGGGCGCATGCCGGGATGGTTGGCACATTGGCGTGAAATGATTCACGGTGAAAAAGTCACTATTTACCGCCCCCGCCAAATATACACGGGCGAGACACTTCGCCACTATCAGGATATTAGCCAACGATCTTGAGAGCCTTCAATTTTAGACGGTAAAAAAGAACGACAGCAGACCTGAAAGAATAATAAAGGCGGTCAGGTCTGCTACCGGCGATAGGATAAGTCATCAATGTCGTTAAGTTAAGGGTAAGTTGTTTAAAAAACTGGAGTGTAATCGCTTCAGCTATTGCCTGTTAAAGCAGCTAAAGAGGCTTTACTCCAAATTGTATGCTTAACTTAACGGTATTGGGTAAGTCATTATTAAATATAAAAATATCTGATTTTTAAGTTATTGACGTCGGCAATAATGGAAACAACGCTCAGTGATATGTCAATAAAACCGACAATGAATAAATATAAGGAATAATACGTGCGTAACAACAACAGCCCTGCCAATGATATTGGTACGCAATATTACGCGACGCAACTTGGCATCTACGATGAAATGTATGCCACCGAAAATAAAGCGCTGCCCTACTGGGAGCGTTTTATGGCGGCGCTTGCAAGCATGGGTAGCGAAAAACTTGAGCTACGCCGCAGAGAAGCTCAACGTTTGTTACGTGAAAACGGGGTTACCTACAATGTGTATGGCGACTCGGAAAATCTGACCCGACCTTGGCGCCTTGATCCCGTCCCCTTATTGATAAGCAGCGAAGAATGGATCGTTATTGAAGCAGGACTTAAGCAACGCGCAGAACTGCTCGACCTGATACTAAAAGATATATATGGCAAACAAACCCTGCTAAAAAAAGGCTTACTGCCCGCTGAACTGGTTTTTGGCCATGAAGGCTTTTTGCATCCTTGTGTCGGTGCCTTGCAAAACCAGCAACGACACCTGACTATTTATTCAGCCAACCTTGCACGCGGCCCCAGCGGACGCATGTGGGTATTGGATGATCGCACCCAAGCACCTTCAGGTTCCGGGTATGCGTTGGAAAACCGCACCGTCATGACGCGAGTGCTGCCCGATATTTTTCGCGAAACTCAAGTACATCGCTTATCCGGTTTTTTCAAGGCGCTACATAAAGGACTGGTTGATATTGCGCCGCACAACAAAGAAGATCCTCGCATCGTCATCCTGACGCCGGGGCCACTAAATGAAACCTATTTTGAACACGCCTATTTAGCGGCTTATCTTGGCTATACGCTGGTTCAGGGCGGCGATCTGACGGTGCGTGACGGTCGTGTCTGGCTTAAATCGTTGGCTGGCTTGCAAGCTGTCGATGTTATTTTGCGCCGCGTTGATGACTCTTTTTGCGACCCGCTGGAAATGCGTAGTGAATCAAAGTTGGGTGTGGCCGGATTACTGGAAGCGGTTCGGCGTGGAAATGTTGCGATTGCCAATCCGTTGGGCAGCAGCGTTCTCGAAAATCCCGGCTTGCTGGCCTTTTTGCCCAGATTGTCGCGCTATTTTTTAAATCAGGAACTTAAACTACCCTCGGTCGCAACCTGGTGGTGCGGACAACGTCGCGAGCGTGATTTTGTCCTGCAAAACCTTGAGCGACTGGTTATTAAACCGATCAATCGTACTTCAGTTAATCATGCGGTTTTTGGCGGAGAATTAAGCAGCAAAGAAAAAGACCTCCTGCGTAGCCAAATTCTAGCTAAACCGCATTTGTTTATCGGTCAGGAACAAGTCAGTTTCTCGACGCTACCTGCCTTTATCGACCATCAAATCGAACCGCGTAACGCCGTATTACGAAACTTTGTCGTCGCAAGCGGCGATGATTATGTGGTGATGCCCGGTGGACTGACCCGCGTTGCCCGCCAAAAAGATAACTTTATCGTTTCAAACCAGGCCGATGGCATTAGTAAAGACACTTGGGTCCTGGCATCGGAACCGGACAAACCTGTCAGTATATGGACGCAACCCAAACGTAATCAACATATTGATGCCGTCACCGAACCGCTGACCAGCCGTGCGGCAGACAATCTGTTTTGGGTCGGTCGACATCTGGAACGTATTGAAGCGGCCACTCGCCTGTTGCGCACCATCTTGCTAAAACTTAGAGAAACACTGGAATTCAAAGACCCCATTGACGATGAATGTCTTAAAATATTACTGCACACCCTAACCCAAGTCACCGGGACTTATCCCGGATTTATTAAAGGCGATGCCCAACTCCTGAAAACACCCGAGGTGGAACTGCTATCGTTGGCTAAAGAGGGACATCGCAAAGGCTCGCTGACGGCTAATATTCAAGCACTTGTTCAAGCGGCCTTTAACATTCGTGATTTGTGGTCACAAGATACCTGGCGAAGTGTTGATAACATTCAACGTCGCTGGCAACAACGGGTTGTCAATAATGAAATCACGGTCGAACAGTTACAGAATCATCTGGATGATTTGATTACCGGTATCGTCGCATTTACGGGTTTAACCAGTGAAAGCATGACCCGTGAAGCCGCCTGGTTAATGCTTGACAGTGGACGGCGACTGGAACGTGCACTGTCACTGAT
>CAIUYS010000076.1 GCA_903903365.1 uncultured Methylococcaceae bacterium | reverse complement strand
TTTACCGTGCGCGAAGTGCTGAAACAATATAAGCCAGAAATAATACGCTTTTTTATTCTCTCCAGTCATTACCGCAGCCCCTTAAATTATTCAGATGAGCAACTGAATGATGCAGGCGTTGCATTAACAAGGCTTTATACCGCCTTACGTGGCTGTGACAGCGAGGAAGCCACTATAGATGTCGATTCCAAAGCCCGATTTGAACAGGCGATGGATGATGATTTTAATACGCCTGTCGCTGTGTCTGTATTATTTGATTTGGCTAGAGATCTAAATAAAGCCAAAGAAACCGCTCAGGAAAAAACCCACGTGTTGGCGTCCACCTTAAAACAACTAGGTAGCTTGTTAGGAATATTACAAGATGACCCGGAAGGTTTTTTAAAGAGTGGCGTTGATAACAGCGAAGAACAAACAGATACTGTTATTGACCAGCAAATACAAGCCCGTCTGGATGCCAAAAAAGCTAAAAACTGGGCGTTGGCTGATAAAATTCGCGATGACTTAAAAGCACACCGCGTAATTTTGGAAGATGCCCCTAATGGCACCACCAGTTGGCGGCGTGAATAGTTTTTAACTATTAGCCATACTTGGAAAAGCAAGTAGTCATTATTCAATACCCCACTCCTTGAAAAAGGGGGAGGTGAATACTTGCTAATCCAACGACTACAATAACTTTATCCCACCCGCAATAAATAATAAAAAATTATCTGATGAGTGAAATAAAAGACCAATCCATTCAATTCTTTCTTGACGAATTAGCCAGCAAGTCAGCCACACCCGGCGGAGGTAGTGTATCTGCACTCATGGGCGCGCAGTCTGCCGCATTAACCAGCATGGTTTGTAATTTGACTATTGGCAAACCCAAATACGCCGAGGTCGAAGCTGAAATGCAAGCCTTGCTGCAAAAATCAGAAGCGTTACGTGAAAAACTGACCGGCTTGATTAAATCGGATGTAGAGGTATTTAATCGCTTAATGACGGCTTATGGCTTACCAAAAGAAACAGACGAAGAAAAAGCAGCGCGTACTGAAGCAATACAAACCGTATTAAAAGCTGCGACACAAGTACCCTTGGATTGCGCACGCGCCTGTGCAGAAGCCATTGACTTAAGTCGTTGTGCTGCAAATATAGGCAGCATTGGTGTTATCAGTGATGCCGGGGCTGCGGTAATGGCCGGTTACAGCGGCTTAAAAAGTGCCGCGCTCAATGTTTATATTAATACCGGCAGTCTTAAAGACAGATCCTTCGCTGAAGCTAAACTACTTGAATTAGAAACGATTTTGAAAAATGCTGAAGGTGTCGTAGAAGAAACTTATCAACTGGTTAAAACCAAATTGTAAGTAATTTTCACTTTTAGTGAAAATAAAAATTGACGACTTCAAGATGCATCGTCATAATAGCCAGCTCGTTAAGGGTGGTTTGTAAATTTAACCAATCAGTCTTAAAGAGTTATCGGGATGTAGCGCAGTTTGGTAGCGCGCCTGCTTTGGGAGCAGGATGTCGGGGGTTCGAATCCCTCCATCCCGACCAGTTTAGCGCTTGTAGCTCAACCGGATAGAGCACCGGCCTTCTAAGCCGGGGGTCGCAGGTTCGAGTCCTGCCAAGCGCACCATTACACGAATATCCAATTATTATGGTGAGCGTAGCTCAGTTGGTAGAGTCCCGGATTGTGATTCCGGTTGTCGCGGGTTCGAGCCCCGTCGTTCACCCCAAATAATTCAAGCAGTTAATCGATAGTTTGAATAAAAAATCGATTTTACCTGCAACTTATATTACAAATATTTACCTGCAATATCATCAAGGCAATCACGTCAACCAGGCGTATGATTGCAACATTTCGTAATTAGCCCTTTCCTTCCCTTCAACGTATTTAGCGATGTTGAATTTCAAACATGCACCCTTACCCAAGTATTTCGTACTCCCCCTAAACATTTCAATGCACCCCAGTTTTGGGAAATTTTTTGCTGCTGTTTTACACACAGATCAACAAACCTAATATTTAATCCAAAACAACCTTAAATTTCTTAGCAACAAGTAGACTGATAAAACATGAATTTAATGATGCATGGCAACGATTTTGACAAGCCTCATTGCCAATGAAGTTGGCCATTGTTTATACCATTTTCTGCGTAGTTAAGCGGACAAAACCGTTGTGAATTTTTATGGTAGATACTGGTTGGCGTTGTGTTTAAGTGGTTTTATTTTTACGACGAATACGGCAGAGGCAAAAGGAGGCTCTAAAGCGCACCCCATAAAAAAAGTAAACGTGACCCCGAACACCCGAAACGAGGATGTTTGGACCGTTACACTGGAGTCAAATACCTACCAGGAAACTGTGTACCTCAATCCGGTTTTGGATTTTTCATCGCGTAATGGCTGGGACATAGAGGTTGCATCCTACAATATTCCCGTTTATGGCGGCGGCGCCCAGAACTATGAATGGGACAGCTATGTCAACATGTCCAAAACTTTTGACATCAGCACCCAATTTAAAGCGATTGTAGGCACCCAGAATGGAACAACGGCACTAACAACGTCACATCAACTCCATAATGTCGATTACGGATTAATGATTTATCAGCCGCTGCCGACTGTAAACCTTCATGCCGGGCCGTATTGGGCCAATAAGGCATTGACCGTAACCACTGATTATCTGGGTTACACCGCCGGCTTTGTTTTTGAACCTATAAAAAACACGCTCTCAGTCCAGGGAGATTATTTCAGTGGCAGCAATAATGTTTCTGGCGCTATCTTTAACGTGTTTTACCATTTTATCCCTAAAATCCAAGTCTATGTTGGCGTGGGAGTACCGGAAACAAACTCCGGCAATGAATTTTACGGAACAGTAGGCTTCAGCCTGGCTTCAAAATAATGTTTAGACGATAACATCTTTAGTGACGCAAGATTTTTCCAATGCAAAGCGTAAAAATAAACGCGTAACCAACTTTCTATCAATTGAGCGCTCACCATTTAACTTCCCTGACCATACGCTCCATTTTCCAAATAATCTCCAACACCTTGTAACCATCAATTCAGCAGCCCCTCTATAGCGTTACGCTCAATACAACGAATCGTCATTGGATATAACCTATACGATAGCCCAAATTATATTTTATCTAAATGAATTAGGTTTTCTGTCTAAACCAAAAAAATACATAAAGGCCAATTATTAACGAACAGACTGTAATGACCACACCAAAGTCATCGTATTGATTGGGCACAGATGAACTAACGATAGCGGTACTTCTGATGTAATGATGAGCACTTTCTTGAATCAAATCTTGAGCATAAGATACCGAACACCCAAGCGTTAAAAGTAAAAAGACTAACCATTTTTTTATTTTTTTCATGATACTGACCCCGACTAATAATTGACCTGACTTATTATAGTAGCGATTCACTATAATAGTGATTCGCTATAGTATCACCTTTATTTTTTAATGGGGATACTAACTTGAAAATTTTTTGTTGGCTCAGTCCAAATTTCTTACTTTAAAAAATAGAACACCGATGACACGGATTTAACGGATAAGAGAAGCGACACCCGTGTTCCATGATCTAAAACGGGTTCTACCGAGTAGTTACATTGTAAATAATATAGAAAACACATCACCATGAATAATAAGGTATAATTAAAAAATTTTTGGTAATCCTAGTAAAGCATGTCAGAAACACATTCAGAACTGCAACGGCGCCGTACCTTCGCTATCATTTCACATCCTGATGCCGGTAAAACCACCATTACCGAAAAACTCCTGCTGTTCGGTGGCGCCATTCAGCTTGCAGGATCGGTAAAAGGCCGAAAAGCGGCACGTCACGCGACCTCTGACTGGATGGAAATGGAAAAAGAGAGGGGCATTTCTGTCACGACATCAGTGATGCAGTTTGAGCATAAAGATTGCATTATTAACCTGCTTGATACTCCCGGCCATGAAGACTTTTCGGAAGATACTTATCGCACGTTAACCGCAGTGGATTCCGCGCTGATGGTGATCGATGTCGCCAAAGGTGTTGAAACGCGAACCATTAATTTAATGGAAGTGTGTCGATTACGCACTACGCCCATTCTTACGTTTATTAATAAATTGGATCGGGAAGGACGCGAACCGATTGAGTTACTGGATGAAGTCGAAAATGTATTAAACATCAAATGTGCGCCGATGACATGGCCTATCGGCATGGGCAAACGTTTTAAAGGGGTTTACCATCTTTATAAAGATGAAATTCATTTGTTCAGCGCACAGCATGGCGGAAAAATTGCCGAAGCCGAAGTCATCAAGGGATTAAATAATCCCAAGTTGGATGAGCTGCTTAAATATCAGGCAGAAGAATTACGTGATGAAATTGATTTGGTCAAAGGCGCCAGTCATGAGTTTAATCTTGAAGATTATCTGGCGGGTAATTTAACGCCGGTATTTTTTGGTTCCGCAATTAACAACTTCGGCATTATTGAACTGCTGGATGCCTTTGCAGAATATGCACCCTCACCCCGACCCAGAAAAGCAGAACAGCGACTGGTTTTACCCGAAGAAGACAAGTTTACGGGGTTTGTATTTAAAGTTCAGGCAAACATGGACCCGTCTCATAGAGACCGTGTTGCATTTTTACGCGTGTGTTCCGGTAAATTTGATAAAGGCATGAAAGTTAACCATGTCCGTCTTGGTAAAAACATTCAGGTTGGCAATGCCATCACTTTTCAAGCTGACACCCGCAAAAGCGTAGAAGAAGCTTATCCTGGCGACATCATTGGCTTGCATAATCACGGCACCATTCAAGTAGGCGATACCTTTACCCAAGGCGAAGTACTTAAATATGGCGGCATTCCCTACTTTGCTCCGGAATTATTTAGACGGGTAATTTTAAAAGATCCGTTAAGAGCCAAAGCCTTGCAAAAAGGCTTGGTGCAATTAACCGAAGAAGGCGCAACTCAATTATTTAAGCCGTTAAAAAATAATGACCTTATTTTGGGCGCAGTCGGTATTTTGCAATTTGACGTTACTGCCTACCGTCTTAAAGGTGAGTACAATGTTGAATGCGTTTATGATGCCATACCTATCTCAACAGTGCGGTGGGTCAGTTCTGACAAACCAGCCAAGCTTGAAGAGTTTAAAAACAAAGCCTTTGAAAATCTTGCAGAAGATGGCGGCGGGTATCTGGTTTATTTAGCCAATAGCCGAGTCAATCTCCAACTGACAGAAGAACGTTGGCCGGATATTAAATTTAGTGCGACCAGAGAATTATAAGCACGTACTTATTTGGTTCCGGTTTTTAAAAAAATCCCAAGTGGGTGCTTGGGAATTAAGAAAATACCGAAGAAACGAGCCGCTTATGGTTTCGGCACAATCCACTTTCGACAAAGCGAAAGTGGATATAAGCTACACTCAATTAAAAAATCTTAATCAGCCAAGCGCTTACTAATGCGCTCATAAGCCTCTTTAAGTTCTTCACCGATTATTTTCGCCTTGGCCAGTAATTCTTCAGAGGTCTCTTTTGAATCATCAGCGATCTCGGCGGCTTTTATTTTTAGAGCCTCCCAATTTTTTTCTGCTTCTTCAAACTCTTCTTTGGCATCCATAGAAGCGAGATGCAGTTTAAGAATTATTTCATCGCGTTCTGATATCAACTTTTCTAATAAATTATCTAATTCAATCTTAATTGGCATGTTCCACCTCACTATTGCTGGGTTAAAATTTTCTGATAACAGGCATTTATTAACGGAAATACCTTTTTAGTATAGCTAGTTCGAAAAACATTGCTCTTTGTAGATGCCACTTTTCGAATCGTTTAGAGAGAAGCCCCATTTAAAATGCTTACTCATTAACGCCCTGCGCCGGGGATAAGTATATATCACTTTGCACAAAGACTAACACTAATAGTTAGCCGACTATACTTTAAATGCCCTAAAAATAGTGATAACCCACTCTTTAACTTTCAGAACCACTCACTTTAATCAGGACAAAAAGCCGACATTAAATCTGACTGCTTTATCCTAAAAAACGTATTTGAGCCACAGATAAACACGGATTTACTCAGATAAACAACGCGTTAGATCAATTCTTTTGATCACCCTTTGGGTAAATTGTCAGCTTGTGCGTAACATCATGTATTATCAGTGCTTATCTGTGTAAATCTGTGGCTAAATGAGGTTTTTAGGTTTATAAATCCTTTCAACTTTGCACCTCCAATTTATCGATGCCCACCTAATTTTGGATGTTATACCTACTGGTTTACTTCGAACTGTTGGATGGCATCTTTAAATAATTTTCTGATACCAAGCACTTTTTTAAGCCTCAAAGAACGTTAATATCGCCACAAAATAAACAGAAAAAATTGAAATAATAAAAAATAATATTTAGAACATATTGCAATGTTGAAATATTCAACTAGTATGTAATTAAATTATTTACTATTTGGGTATGGTGCTTTTTTAGCGACACTCACCCGGTTTTAAAAATACTGTTTTATTATTTAAAAATAAAAAAGGATAACCAATGCTAACCATTACACCTTCAGCGCCTATTTTACCTGATGTTTATCAAGAAAATGATACTCACAGCCGTGCCGTAAACCATCAAAAAGAAATGTTGTTGAAAAACTTATCCTCCGCTCATGAGGTTGTCAATCTGACCAATACCCAGCGTAAGCTCGAAGGAAATTTTGCTTTACTTTTGGATGATATTGCAAATATTGCAGCAGAAGACGCAGCCTTGTCAGGCAAAGCGCTTAATAAAAGATACAGTGCCATTTTACCGGGTCGGTCTTATGGCATAAATGAGATTATATTTGAACAAACTGATTTGAATCATTATTTATCAACACTTACCGCTGAATTTGAAAATTTTGAGGGCGGTAAAATCACCCTGGATCTGGATAAAAATGTTTCTTTTGGTTGTATCGATCAAGCGATCGTTAAAATTATTTTAAATAATATCCTTTCAAATGCCGTTAAATATTCTGATGGTCAAATGAACATTTGTTTGTCGGTAGCATTGGTTAATTTTAAAAATGAAAAATGGCTTAATTTTGCTATAACTGATACCGGCATAGGCATGTCTCCGGATCAGATTGAAAATATTTTTGAGCCTTTTTATCGGGTTAATCCATCTGGCTATGTGCCTGGAAACGGCCTTGGAATGACGGTTGTAAAAGAACTGGTTGGTGATTTGAATGGCAGCGTAGATATAAAAAGCGCCATCAACGAAGGCACCACCGTTAATGTTAAATTAAAATTTTTTCCAACACCCAACTCAATAATTGCCTAAACCCAATGTGAAGATTAAGCGCCAGAAACGGAGTAGGCCGGAATAAGGCTTTTCGAGCGTAAGCGAGAATAAGCGTTTCCGGCACCTCTTTACGAGCATGCCGGAAACGCCACCACGCGCTCCGCCCTTCGACAAGCTCAGGACAGGCTTTACGCCTATTGCTTGTTATAGCCGTGTCATCTGTGTTCCATGATCAAAACCAAAATCGACTGGGCAGTTACCCAAAAAGAACCTGGCCGACTGTCAGTTAAGGATAAAAAATAAGAAACAAATATCCAACAAACAGCATCAAGTGTACATGCCCCTGCAACATCGTGGTACGCCCGGTCATGAGCGTGATAAGCGCCGTCAATAAACTGGCATAAAGTAATGTTGAATCCGCCCCCGTTAACCCTATCATCAACTTTAAATCCTGCAATCCGGTCGCCAACATGATCGCTGGAACCGTCAAGGCGATTGAAGATAACACCGAGCCCATGCAGATATTAACAGACCGCTGCATATTATTATCCAAGGCACTACGATACGCGCTTAAACTTTCCGGTATAAGCACCAATGAAGCAATAATTAAACCCGCCAGCTCTATGGGTGCATCTAGCGTTTCTATGCCGTAGTTAATAAACCCGCCAAAAAAATCCGCCAACAACACAATCGGGGTAACCGAAATAATTAATCCGATTGCTGAAATCAATACGACCCGATTATTATGGATTTGAATGGGCGCAGGTTCATTCATGCCCGGCTCGGCCGTAAAAATTTCAGACTGATCAAACAGTTCTTTATGCCTTGTTGTTTGCATAAACAAAAACAATAAATAAACCACGATACATAAAAGCCCCAGAAAAATTTCTTGGGCAGGTATCAATGTCGGCCCCTCCGATGAAAGCGTGTGACTGGGCATAACCAACAAAATCATGGACAAGGGTGCAATCAAATGAAGATAAGAAAGCGCACCCCGCAAGTTAAAGGTTTGCTCAAAATGCTTCCAGCCACCGGCTATTAAAGACAAACCCACCATACCATTAAGCATAATCATTAAACTGGCAAAAACAGTATCACGCAGCATGGATGGATTTTGATCGCCCGTCATCATAATCTGTAGCATTAAGCTTACTTCAATGGATGCAACCGCCAGCGTTAAAATTAACGTACCAAAAGGCTCTTTTAACAGGGTTGACAAGTGCTCGGCATGGCGATTAACTGTAAATACGCAACCCAACATGACTATAAAAATCATCAGGGCCGCAGCCAACATAACATTTAAGCCCATTTCGGGGCCAAGTTCTAAATGTGCCAAAGTAAAAACCAGCCAAACAAGCCAACCCAGCAGAACAAAAACATTACGTTTCAGGCCGTTAATAATATTCACTTAAACCTCATTCAAAATAACAAAAAAAAGAAAAGGCACGAAAATTGATAAGAGTATTTTTCGTGCTTTTCATACGATACCGGTCGGGGTTTGTAACCCCGATCAAAATATTTAAAGACTTCAATAGCTTTCAAAACCTGAGTAATGGGGTTGCAAGCCCTGTCAGGTTTGAGAAATCTTTCCAATATCAGCATAGGCTTCATCATCCGCAGCGGATTCCCATTCGCTCAATGTGCCTTGTAGCGCCTCTGAAAAATCTTTATCTATGTGAGGCGCTTTACGTAAATGAACGCCGGCCTGATCAATTTCAAAGACTATCGAATCGCCTTCACGTAGTTTCAAGGCTTCAAGAACCAGATGGGGAATGATAGCTTGATTATGATGAATTAATTGACTACTGGTTTGCATACGTTTAACTCCAAATTCGACAATCTACTTTAGCAAAAAATAATAAAATCTGCCATTTACCCTATTGAAAACTGAAAAACCATTCACGGCTTGTCATTAAGCAGGCGTCTTATCATTGCCAACCAGCCTATGCACCCTTGCTTGGTCTCAATTCTTCAATTGAGCAAAATTCGGCATTACCTTCTTCAATCTTCTTTTTTCTTGTCGAAAGAATATCACCATGCCATTCCGGTGATTTAACGTCACCATTATCATGAATAAGAGAATCCCCTATTGCATCCATTGTTTGCAGCTTTTCCACGAGACCCATTTTGGTTATTTCAATGTTATTCATAGTGTTTCCTTTTCCGGAATAATAACTTACGAAAGTTTAACACAGACATTCATGGCAATTCCAAGTGCTGCGTTAAAGTGGAAACTAACGCGGGAAACAGACCTGAAAAAAAGTATCATGAAATAAGTGTAACGGGGTAATGACAAAATACCGTATCAGCAGAGAGAATAGTCATTTCTTCCTGTATAGCCTGTGCAATCAGCAAACGATCGAAGGGGTCCCGATGGATTAGTGGCAAGGCCTCTAAAGCAGCAATATGTTGAAGTTTAATGGGCAATAAAACCAGCCCATTGTCCTGCTGCTGTATCTCCAGCATTTGTTGCCAGGGCACATCAAATTTTAATTTGCCTAGCTGTTGTTTGATCTGGATTTCCCAAAGCGATACCAAGCTGATAAACAACTCATTAGCTGGATCATTACAAACAAGATGCAATGCAGGCGATAGTTTTGTTGGTTCATCATTAAGCCATAGGAATATGTGGGTATCCAGCAAGAACCTCATGTGGAATCGCCCAACCAGAAATTGTCCGGTAATTCGTCATTAAAATCATCCGCTATATGAATCTTGCCTTTAAACTGACCAAATTGGCGTTTCTTAAGAGGTGGAGCGCTAATTGTTTCAAGCAAAACAATCACTTTTGCTACTTGCGGTGGATAATCCTCTGGCAATTGCAGATGTATCTGGTGATTTTCATCTATTGTGGCGTGTAGTTCAATGGCTTGCATAGTGACCTCTTGAGTAATTGACAACTTATAAAAGTTTTAAGTTTTCTGCCCGGTTTTAAGAGCGATTAACTATTTTTTTCCCTTGTAAATAACCAAATGTTTTGCCAGTCGGCTCTGAATTCTCTAATTTATTAATTGCAGTCACTAAGCCCGTAGGATGGGCTGACGCCAGGAAGCCCATCGTTCACGTCCATCCTGCCAACGGTTGTGGGAGCTACTACGCCGGCTAATACCTAAAGCTCATCGTTGGTGATTAATGGGCTGGGCGTGACCTGTACCTGACCGTTCATAAGCATGGGCAATAGCCAGTCGCGGAGATCGGCAAGGGTTTGGTTTTCTATTTCCAGATTGTCTTGTCGTTTGAAAATATTTTTAACCATTGAGCCACTTGCAAAATTACCGACTGGAAAATGCGCAAGTTAATATAGACTCCCAAAAAGCCATTTTTTGAAATGGGTAGCGCGAGAAACGCTATTTTTGGCTCTCTACCCGGTTAT
>CAIUYS010000075.1 GCA_903903365.1 uncultured Methylococcaceae bacterium | reverse complement strand
CTCTTAACGCCACGCCACGCCACGCCATAACTGGCTGAAAATGGAGTGATTGTAGTTTGTGGAGCGTGGTTTTAGTATATTTTTAACTTTTTTGAAATTTAACTTTGGATTAACGATAGATAAACCATAGAAACAAAATTATTAACAACAGCAGCCGTATTGGCGTTTAGCCTTAGTACCGGTGCTCAAGCGTCCTTAGTGGCACGTACCGGCGGTATGGTCTATGACGATGTCAACAACATCACTTGGGCAGCGGATGCCAATTTATTTCAAACCCAAGCGGTCGGTAATAGCAATCTGGTCAATGACATTATCGCAGGTAACGGCGGGGTTATTCATGATACGCCTAATATTCTTGATACTGTCGCAAATAGCGGCACATACACCTTAACCACAGCAGACTTTAGTACCAGTAATGGCGTAATGACGTGGTGGGGCGCTCAAGCGTGGGCAAACAACTTAAGCTTAGGCGGCTATACAGATTGGACATTACCAACAACTGTTACTGCTGCTTATGGTTATAACCAAACTGGTAGCCAAATGGGTGATCTGTATTACACTCAATTGGGAGTTTCATCAGGTAACAACATTACAAGCAGCACTAATCCCAACTACACCCTATTTACTCACGCCCAGAACGAAGCTTACTGGTCGGGTGCCGAAAACCCCAACCCCGGCCCTAACGCATCAAACTACGCGACAACCTTCAATGCCTCTGTCGGGCACCAAGACCTTAACACTAAGAACATCCTCAAGCACGCATGGGCTGTTCGCTCGGGCGATGTTGCCGCCGTTCCGGTACCCGGAGCGTTTTGGCTGTTCGGTAGCGCGATGGTCGGGTTAATGGGCTTAAAGCGGCGCGGTAGCATCGGGTAATTTGGTAATTTGGGTTATTGGGTGCTTTTGAGGGGGTGCAGGGGGTGATAACCCCCTGCGATTTTAAAAAATGCACCCAAGCCTTTTGATAGGTAGGGGCAGAAGATAAACTGCCCCTACACCGGTATTTCGCATAACTGTGGTCAGGATTTTTACTCTTTAAAATGGCGCGTTACGAACATTTACCCATCTACCGTGATGCCTTAAATCTCGCGGTGCATTTTGAAAAAATGGTTGCCGGGTTTTCCCGTTACCATAAATACACCTTGGGTACGGAGTTACGTAATGCCAGCCGACAGGCGGTCAAGCTGGTGATACATGCCAATAACCAAACCGACAAGCTACAGTCCAGTAGGTCGGGTTAGCGATAGCGTAACCCGACAATTTTGGCTCAACACAGTATAATACAATACCTATTTTTTCGGTTAATTCTGCCTATCACTAACCCAACCCTTAAATAATCATGCATTATCGCCGTGTTTATAGAGAAGGTGGCAGCTATTTTTTCACCGTTATCACCGAAAAACGACGTAAAATCTTTGCCGATGATGACAACGTCAAATATTTACGCACCGCATTTAAAACCGTCATGCAAAAGCGTCCTTTTGTAATTGATGCGGCTGTGGTCTTACCCGATCATCTGCATTTTATCCTCTACACTTCCTGAGCATGACAGCGATTACTCAACACGCTGGCGACTTATCAAAACGGTATTCACCAAAAACTATCCTGAACCATTTATCGTTCAAAATACAAACCATAAAAATAAAAAACAACAGGAAATATGGCAACATCGTGGATGGGAGCATTGTTTGCGTGATGAGCGGGATTTTCAACAGCCTATTGATTATATCCATTACAATCCGGTAAAACATGGGCTTGTAAAGCGCGCAAGTGACTGGCAATACTCAAGCATTCATCGATACATAAGATTAAATATTTTAGACGAAAATTGGGGAGACGGTGAAATAGCTTTTGCTGATGATATTGGCTATGAATAATTAAAATGTCGGGTTACGCTATCGCTAACCCGACCTACATGGTTCCCAAGTTTCAGAAAATCAGATAGCGATTACCTAGCCTTTACGCTAGAATCCAAACCATTACTCATTCTTAACAAGAGAAAACACCTATGTACGCAGTAGAATTTGAAACCCGCATCGATAATGGGATCGTTCATATCCCCGAACAATATAAAACACTGCAAAATAGCAGGAAAGCCACAATCATCGTTATGGTCGACGAGCCAACCGAAGAAAAGGAGGGATCCGTTTTCGCACGGTTTCTGAAAAAAAGCAGCAAAATAGAAAACCTGACCGTTTTCAACCGTGATGAGCTACATGAAAGATAAGGTTTTCATCGACACCAATATTTTTGTTTATGCTTTTCTTGATTCCGAAAAAAATGCAGATCATGCCAAGCATCTTAAAGCTGTTGATTTTTTAAAGGTATTTCATTCTGACACCGAAGTTATAATTTCTGCGCAGGTTTTGAGTGAATATTACAGCGCTTTGTTGAAAAACAAAATCGCTGATAATGAAATACAGCAAAGCTTACAGCAGCTTGTGAGTGCTATCGATGTGGTATCTCTATCAAAAAAAACAGTGATAGATTCATTCGTCATAAGAAATCGCTTTCACTACAGTTATTGGGATTCTTTGATCATCGCATCAGCTTTGGAACATGATTGCATCGTTTTATACAGCGAGGACATGCAGCATGATCAAATCATTCAGGAACAGCTCCGCATTATCAACCCCTTTAAATAATTGGGTCGTCTCGGTACAGCGCTATGATGTCTATATTCTTGAACTTGGGTGCCAGCGGAAAAGCATCGTAGCACAGATTGTGCATGCTTGATTCAGGCTACTTGCTGTCTGGTAACGACCCTTATGTAAATATTTACATAAGGGCCGATACCGGATGTTCATACAATCAAATTCCTTGCCGTAAAGCAGCCAGTCGCAACCGGCAGGTTTTGGCCGTAATGCAGAGCTCTTTTAATGTTTTATCATTAAGAGGCACTTGCAAAACCCATTAAAGCGAATGGAATTAATAGCCTGAAGGTGAAAAAAAGAAAATTCACCTGTCTAAAATGATAAAATATACACTTGGTAAAACAAAAAAATATTATTAAATTAGCATGTTACGAGAAACT
>CAIUYS010000074.1 GCA_903903365.1 uncultured Methylococcaceae bacterium | reverse complement strand
ACAGTTAACCGGTCATCCGGATGAAGACGATCCAGCCATTCGTGATAAGTAGGGTCTATCTCGTCTTGGCTATAACCCAACATCTCTTTCCAGAGACGCGAATAAACGACTTGATGAGTCTGAATATTCCAGTCCCAGACGCCATCGCCGACACTTTCTATGGCAAATTTCCAGAGAAATTCACTCTTACGTAGCGCCCGCTCTATTTCTTTACGCTTGGTGATATCGCGATTGGTGCCAATAAAGTAAGACAAATGGCTTTGTGCGTCAAACACGGATGAAATAGTGATGTCGTTCCAAAACATCGTGCCGTCTTTGCGATAATTAAGTATCTCGCCAGCGAATGAATCGCCATTTTTTAGAGCCTGACTTATATTACTGACCATTTTTGGATCGGTGAGCGGGCCCTGCATAAATCGACAATTCTGGCCCAAAATTTCTGCCTGGCTATAGCCGGTGATTGATTCAAAAGCATCATTAACCCACAATATCAACCGGTCATGAGAGGCGATGATTACGCCTTGGCTGATTTGTTTCAAGGCAAAGTTACTTAGGCGCAGCTTTTCTTCCTCCTGCTTGCGTTCGGTGATGTCAGTGACAAAGCCGTGCCAGAGCGTAGAACCATCGGCCTCTCTTTGCGGCAGGGAATCACCCAATAACCATCTGATTCTACCATCGCCAAACTTCACCCGATACTCACAATGCCACTGACTCAAATCTTGGGCTGATTTTTGGATGGAGGCATTAACGTATTCATCATCGTCGGGGTGAAGAATGGAAAATAATTTAGAGGCATCCTCACGAACCTCTTCCGGACTAAGTCGGTATATATCACGACTAGCTTCACTGGCAAAAGGAAAGCAAAAGCTGCCATCGGTGCGCAAACGAAATTGATACACCATGCCCGGCACCTGACTGGTTATTTTCTGGAGACTATTGAGGGCTTCTTCGCGTTCAACCTCCATCTGCTTACGTTCAGTGATATCCGACATAAAGCCGTACCAATACCAATGATTTGAGCCGTCCTCTTCTTGCTCTGGCAATGAACTCCCAAACACCCAACGCACCGTGCCATCAGCAAACCTTACCCGATATTCATAACTCCAGGGTGCCAAATCTTGTACCGCCTTTTGGATGGAGACGGCAACACCGTCGAAATCGTCCGGATGAATAAGGGCAAATAGAGGAGAGGCATCGTCACGAACATCGTCAGGACTGAGGCGGAATAATTCACGAATACCTTCACTGGCGAAGGGAAAGTGGGCGCTACCATCAGGACGTAAACGAAATTTGTAAACCATGCCTGGCACCAGACTGGTTATTTTCTGGAGGAGACTTAGCGACACTTCCTGAATCTTTGCTGTCCTCAGATAGCCAGCGCTCTCACGATTTTTTTTCTCAGCTTTTTGCAAGGCTGACACCGCGTCCTTTATTTCTTCAGTGCGGTCGATCAGTATAATATGCAGCATTAAATTGATGCATTGGCAGTCCAACCGAACCAACAATTCAGTGTCGCTATAACCGGTCAGATTCAACTCGATACTGAGTCTCTGGTTATTCTTTACTATTTCATCCGAAAACAACGACCACCGCTCACGGTCTTTTGGCGTGATCAAGCTGGCAAAATGACGATGTAGTAATAGATTGCGATCCACGCCCAGCAACTCGGCCGCCGTCAGGTTAATTTCAGAAATAAGGCCGTCTTGCGTTAAACACAGAAAACCCACCGGCGAATAATCATAAAGATCCCTATAACGATTACGGGATTCCTCCAGAACGCCATAAGAGCGCCGCAACGCCTCATTCTGCATTTCCAGCTCAAGCTGGTGTGCTTGGAGCTTATGTAGCAATTCTTGCGCAGAACGTTTATCTGATGCTGTTTCGGAAACAGGGCATGACTGCGCTTCAGTTTGGTTATTGCTCATACGGAATTTATGATTAATATTAAAAAACCTTACCCGCCTAAAAAAAACAGAGGGCAACTTTAGTGCCGTTTGCTAAATCCAGCAGGATGATACTGAGAAAATAAATGCCGTATATTATAACTCAATATTCAATTTCTCCTATATTTAAGTTAAATATTGTAAATAAGCCGGCGCATTACCACCCATGCCGGTATCAGGTAAATGATGTATACAAAACAGCATTTATCTCTATTAATGCTTGTTATGGCTGACTTTCGGGCTCACTGTGAAGATTAATTGCCAGAAACGGCGTAGGCTGGAATAAAGCATTTCGAGCGCAAGCGAGAACAAGCGTTTCTGCATCCCGTATGAGTGTGCCAGAAACGCCACTACGCTTGGGTAGTCTTATTTCGGCCTGTAAATATTCAGGATAGTGTGCCTTTGCACCAACAAGTACAGTGACTGGCTATGGAGTTACTGAATTTTTATACCCGGGATAAAACCAGAAGGCGCTTACACGATTGGAAGCGCTTCATATTTTTCAAGACGCACACTTAATCAGTTAAAAGTACTGGCACAGTAAAACCAGAAATAAATACCTGGGTGTGAAATGAGAAGTCGATTAGAATCATGACCGGTGACCATTATTGGGGGAAACCGACTTGTTTTGATGTTGATATGCACGAAAACGGCTCAGGCCAGCTTGAATTTACCGTTCGTTTTCGACATTCTTGTAGTACGTTTTTTAATGCTTTTTTGACTTGTTGCCTGTCCAACGTAAATATACAATAAAAACAGGCAACATTTATGAATCTAATAATGAAAAAATAGCATTACTATTCGATAGGTTAAAATAAATTCTGTAGACAGGTTTAAAACAACGTACTTGCTGCAAGGCTTTATTAAACCTCAGAACGACTGGCAGCGACACAAAGTAATGCACCCGCTATTGCTATTGTAAATAATATTATTACGGCCATAAAAATCACCTTTTATCAAAAACTCTAATTTATCCATTAAAAAGATACCGTTAAAAAACAATTTATTTCTTAAGATTTTTCCAAAAAACCACAGTTGAAGGTGTTTTTGGTTACTTTGCCGATTCATGAGTTGGAAGAGAAACCCGGCCACGTATTTTTATCTATAAAAAAACAGAAAATAGCTTATTTGTGCGTATCGTTTGTAATGCAGGGTTGACTATTTAAAACCGACAATAATTTTATTTATTCATGGATATTTTTCCAGGAAAATAAAAATTTTGTAGCTTAAACCCTACAGACGTTTTTATTAAACCACAGAATAAACACAAAAAATATACGTATAACTACCTATACGCACTAAATAAATTACTTTTTCATT
>CAIUYS010000073.1 GCA_903903365.1 uncultured Methylococcaceae bacterium | reverse complement strand
GGTGATGAGGTTTTAAACTTTCATGCGTCTTTATTTCAACCGGCGCTACTAACCCGGTCGGTTATTCAACCGGTAGCACTTCAATATCAGGGGTTAGCCAAACAACAAGCTCCGTTTATTGGTGATGATAATTTTCTTCCGCATTTAATAAAGATGTTAAGTATGGATAAAATTGAAGTGCGCGTTTGTTTTCTGCCGGTGCTTAAAAGTTCAGGACGTGATCGGCATTCGGTGAGTACAGAAGCAAACGAAATGATATCTCAGGAAATTTCCAGATGTTTGGGCGAGAATAATCAGTCTGTCAAATCATCTAGTCAGCAATAAAGCAGTCGCTTAGGCGATAGCGTAATTCGATAAATAAACGCTACCGGTCGGGGTTTGTAAATCCCGACCGGTAGCGTTTTCATCAGCTTAAAATCTGCCCTTATCCGTGTCTATCCGTTAAATTCGTGTAATCCGCGTTCTATTTTTTTTACGACTGAGTCGTTACGAAACACTAAAATATTATCCAAGCGCCCGATAGCTTTTTAGCCCGATACAAAACCTAATGCGCAGTCTCTTTTAGTATTGAGTTTTGCACCTTATACCTATTTTACGTATTTGCTTGTTATAATGGACGAAGTTTTGTAACCGTATCAATTCTGATCGAGAGATTTCATGATTCAAGGTAGTATCGTAGCGTTAGTCACACCGATGTATGAAAGCGGTGCAGTAGACAAGGAAAGTCTAAAAAAATTAGTTGAGTATCATATAGAGCAAGGCACTGATGCCTTGGTTGCGGTAGGTACAACGGGGGAGTCTGCAACCCTGGACGAAGACGAACACTGTGACATTATTAAATCAGTTGTTGATTATGTCGGCGGTAGAATTCCGGTTATTGCCGGAACGGGTGCAAACTCAACCACGGAAGCCATTACGCTAACGCGCAAAGCCAAACAAGCCGGGGCTGATGCCTGCCTGATTGTAACGCCCTATTACAACAAACCAACTCAGGAAGGTTTGTATCTGCATCACAAAGCCATTGCAGAAGCAGTTGATATACCACAGATTTTATACAACGTGCCGGGGCGAACGGCCTGCGATATGTTACCTGAAACCGTCGGTCGCTTGTCCCATATTCCCCATATTGTCGGTGTTAAAGAAGCTACAGGTGACCTGTCCAGAGTCCAAATAATACGTGATTTAACCGGTGATGATTTTGCAATTTATACCGGTGATGACGCGACCAGCCTTGAGTTTTGTTTGTTGGGCGGTAACGGTACCATTACCGTAACCGGTAACGTTGCCCCACGTCTGGTACATGAAATGATTAAGGCAGCCATGGCGGGTGATAAAGAGACCGCCTTGGCGATAGACAAAAAACTGACCGACTTACATGAATATTTGTTTATTCAATCCAACCCGATTCCGGTTAAATGGGCGGTTGCTGAAATGGGCTTGATGGGAAAAGGTATTCGCTTGCCTTTAACCTGGCTTACGGAAGATTGTTTTGCGGTAGTACGTGCAGCCATGCACAAGGCTGAAGTTATTTAATGAATATTAAAACGGGTTTGCTCATCATTGCTGCAACGGTAATGCTTAATGTATCGGGGTGTAGTTATGTTAAAACTTTATTTCCTGATAAAGAAAAAGACTATCAGTACACCACTGAAATTCCACCGTTGATTTTGCCTGAAGATTTGAAGAAAAGCCATATCCCAAGTCTGACCACAGCGACGCCAACCGCGCCTCCCCTTATTATTGATGCTGATGCCGCTGTGCCGACGACAACTGTGAATGCCACAACTGAAGAACCGGTAGCCACAGCCCCTGCAACGGCAACAGCAACAGCAACAGCAACAGCAACAGCAACAGCAACAGCAACAACAACAACAACAAACGAATCACCTGCACCTGTTGGCACAGCAGAAGCCGAACCGGTAATACCCAACATAGCCATTACGGTTGAACGCATTAAAGCGACTGAGGCCGAAAATCGTTTGCGTATTAATGTACCCTTTATCAATGCTTGGCGTATGGTCAATAAAGCATTAAGCCGAAAAGCCATTGAAGTCACCGAACGCAATCAGGAAGCAAAACAGATTACCGTTCAATATGACCCGGATGAGCAAACACCCAAAGATGAATCCTTATGGGACGAAGCTATGTTTATGTTCAGGGGCATTCAAAGCAATGAACAAACCTATCTGCTAAAGCTGGAAGAAAATAATAAACATACTGATATAACAGTCGCTGATAAAGAACAGCAGCTATTGTCTGATGTAGCCAGCGTTAACTTACTGACTCTTTTGGAAAATACCATTAAAGCCGATTTGGTCAATAAATAACTTAACTTTATTGGGTTGGGTTAGCGTAGCGCCCCAACCCAACCCAACCCAACCCAACCCAACCCAACCCAACCCAACAACCGCAACCGCTTGTATCGGGTTACGTTGCGCTATCTGAACTTACCTTTATT
>CAIUYS010000072.1 GCA_903903365.1 uncultured Methylococcaceae bacterium | reverse complement strand
CTACAGCGCCACCTGAGGGCATATACCGAACCTCTGGATCTGCACCCAGTCGTCCAATTAAAGTCACTTTGTTAAGCATGTATTCTCCTAAAATTGTTTAATAAATAAGCTTATAAGGGCCAAGGTAAATAGAGTAAATCAATAGACTTAAAACGGCTGATTTTGATGAATCTCTGCTTGTTTTGCACGTTCCACATAATTTTGATAAGCAGGAATAGCTATCGCAGCAAGCATACCTATAACAGCAACAAATACAATGACAGCCACAACTATTATGGCCAGGTCAGAACCACCTTTATTACCGGGTAAGGGATTGAGACCATATTGATTATCACTAGTCTGACTATCCATAACCATGAAAAAAAGAAGCACAATACTACCAATAAAAGGAATCAACTCAATAAGCAGCCACCAGCCACTTCGATCAGTGTCGTGCAATCGTCTTACCGACACAGCAAGATATGGGGTCAAGACGGCAAGAGAATAAATGCCGCCAAACAAACCTATGCCAACTTCAGGATTAAAGCTGCCGATAACACTATCAATCATTGTGAGAGCAAAAAAGGCAAGAAAATTGAACAGGGTAAAATACCAGTATTCTTTTCGAGTGGCCCGCCCATCAAACACAGCGTATTTTTTTAAGACTTCGAGATACCAATTCATATTTATTTACCTTTTAAGATTGTCTGCTATTCAGCTGAATAAAATGGGTTTATTGGAGTCTGCCTGGACTTAATTATTTGTTTTTAAGTAGGCATATAATACCCGAACCCGCCCTTTAAATTGAAAAAATTTAATCACCCAGACTCACTTTTTCTCAGCTAATTTCTCTTTGAAGCTGTGAGACAAAATACTCTGACCCTAAAATCTGGTAAAATAACATAATTAATCAATCCGCAAGAAATATTCAATGGCGCTTAAGTCCACCATTTTCAAAGCAGACTGTCAGATAGCCGACATTGACAGAGGCTATTATCAGCTACATAACCTGACTATCGCACTTCACCCTTCCGAAACCGAAGAGCGCATGATGGTGCGTTTGCTTGCTTTTATAGTCAATGCCCATGAGCATCTGCAATTTTGCAAAGGCTTAAGTTCGGAGGACGAGCCTGATCTTTGGCAAAAAAGTCTAACCGATGATATTGAGTTATGGATAGAGGTCGGAATGCCGGATGAAAAACGTTTACGCAAGGCATCCAGTCGCGCAGATAAAGTTATTTTATACACGTATGGCGGACGCAATACGGTTTGGTGGAAGCAAATTGAACCCAAGCTGGAACGCTTTAGCAATTTAACAGTCGTAAACCTGCCTAAATCGGCGACCGATCAACTGGCTTTGTTGGTAAAACGCGTTATGCAATTACAAATCAGCCTTCAGGATGGGCAGATTTGGGTCAGCGATGATCAACAAACCGCTCACATTGCGCCTGAAATATGGCTTAATTATTAGCCCTTGGAATAGTTACCTCATTCCTGTGGAAGAGAACGTAACATCAAATGTGTCGTCTACCTTCCTTAACCCTGTTTTTTTACTTTTATCCTTGAGAACAATACCTTGATTTCTACAGCTAACATCACCATGCAATTTGGGGCCAAACCCCTGTTTGAAAACGTCTCTGTCAAATTTGGCGACGGCAACCGTTACGGCCTGATTGGCGCTAATGGCTGCGGCAAGTCAACCTTTATGAAAATATTGAGCGGTGATTTAGAGCCATCAGCGGGCAACGTCAGCATCAGCCCCAACGAACGACTCGGTAATTTGCGCCAGGATCAATTCGCTTTTGAAGACTACCGCGTGTTGGACGTTGTGCTGATGGGACACGCAGAAATGTGGGCGGCCATGTCGGAACGCGACGCCATTTACGCTAATCTGGAAGCCACCGAAGACGACTATATGCATGCCGCCGAACTTGAATCGGTGTTTGCGGAATACAACGGCTACACCGCCGAATCCCGTGCCGGTGAAATATTGCTGGGACTGGATATTCCACTGGAACAACATAGCGGTTTAATGAGTGCCGTTGCCCCCGGTTGGAAGTTGCGGGTATTGTTGGCACAGGCGTTGTTTTCCAATCCTGACATTATGCTGTTGGATGAGCCCACCAACAACCTGGACATCAACACGATTCGCTGGCTTGAAGATATACTGAATCAGCGCAATTGCACCATGGTTATCATCTCGCATGATCGCCACTTTTTAAACAGTGTTTGTACGCACATGGCCGATATGGATTATGGCGAACTGCGTGTTTATCCGGGTAATTATGACGATTACATGATAGCGGTTACCGAGG
>CAIUYS010000071.1 GCA_903903365.1 uncultured Methylococcaceae bacterium | reverse complement strand
TGGTTAAATGTTTTGAATTAGCCAAACCACGCATACTTCATGCTTTTTAGTAATCAAGAAAATGCCGTGTGCAAAGTGAGCAGTTTTGAAGAGCCCGGTGCGGTAATTCCGCACGCCGGGATCTGTGAGGGGGCAGTTGGGTAACTGGCTGTTCTACCTTGATCGTCACGCCTGTGGAACACGAAGATTTTTCTTTGGTTTTTCTTCGTGAACTTCGTGTCTTCGTGGTCTGTAATATCTTTATCTGTGTTTATCAGTAAAATCCGTCTTATCTGTGTTCTATTTTGTAACGACTGAGTAATTACAAAGAATCAACTGAAAAATGCACTTTGTACATTGTAATTGCAGTATGTTAGTATTTTTGAAAAACACCGCCCTTTTTAATTATTTTATGTTTATGGAGATACCAATGAAACAGACTTTAAAAATAGTAATGATATTAGCGACGCTCTTCTTTTTTACGCCTTATGTGGCAAATGCATCAAGTTATCCTGCCAAAATGGGTGTAAAACTGGGAAATGGTATCACTAACATGGTGACCGGTTTAGGCGAAATACCTAAAAACATCATGATAGGTAATCGTACTGACGGCCCTGCTTACGCGGCAACCGCCGGTGTTATGACTGGATTTTTGCACATGTTGGGACGCACCTTATGCGGAGCGACTGATTTGGTAACCTTTATGATTCCTACCAAACCTATTGTTCGCCCCGGCTTTATTTGGCAAAATTTTAAAAAGGAAACGACTTATGGTACGTGGGAATTATTGCCTTAATGACAAAGTAGTTTTTTGATAAAAAAAGGGTGTCTTAAAAGACACCCTTTAGTCGAGCTTTTTAATCGCTTGAATACGTTTAATTTCTGCCGTTAAACGCGCCCAGCAGTTGCAGCAGGCTCAGAAACAAGTTGTAAATAGATACATACAATGAAATGGTCGCCAGAATATAGTTGGTCTCGCCACCGTTGACTATTTGACTGGTTTGAAACAGGATCATGCCGGACATCAACAGGATAAACATCGCTGATACCGCCAGTGATAATGCAGGAATAGCGAAAACGATTGCGCCGATACCCGCCAGAAACGCTACCAGAACGCCAACCATCAAAAAGCCGCCCATGTAGCTAAAGTCTTTGCGCGTGGTTAAGGCATAACCGGAAAGCCCCATAAAGATAACGCCGGTGCCGCCTAAGGCCATCATGATAAGTTCATGACCATTGCTGAAAGCGTTAACATACATCGATAAAATTGGGCCTAGTGTTAAACCCATAAAACCGGTTAACGCGAACACAAAAAGCAGGCCTATCGCACTGTTGCTGTACTTTGCTGTTAAGAAGAACAAACCGTAAAAACCCACAAGCGTGACAATCATGCCAAAAGGCGGAAGATTCAGGTACATTGCCGCACCTGCGGTCATAGCACTGAAAATTAATGTCATTGATAACAATAGGTAAGTATTTTTCAGTACCTTGTTAGTCGCCAGAATACCGGCTTCCGGACGTGAAATAGCAGTATTTAATCTCATTTTAGTCAGATTCCTTGGTAAATGATTAGCATAACAGGTTTTGTGTAAGTCGGGATTCAAAAAGGCTTAACCTTAAACAGTCTACCTTGGTTATAAACCCACAAAACAGACAGATGAATTTTACAAGAGTTTCAAAGTCTTTGTAAGAAAACTTAATGATCATGAAAATGGATCAAGATATTTTTTGCGGGTTTACTGATGAATTAAAGTTTTTGGATTTTAAACAAAGCCAAAGACGCAGCTTTAAGAGGATAGTATTTATCACCGGATTTGCAGAATTTATAGCAAACTCTACTTTAATTGGTTTCCCTGTATACGTGAGTAAAAAAACCAAGAAACTTCAAATTCTAAAGAGAGATGTCTCGCTGTAAATGGTGATCCAAAAGAAAAAACTTCTGGAAACATGATCGACCCAGTGGCGTAACGTTAATTTTAAAAATCCCGTATACCTTGCTTTGTCAAAGGGTGGTGACAAACAGGCGCATGTTTTTTTATTTTATGCAATTTACAATATAAAATAATAGTATTATTTATTTCATATTTTTCATTGATTAAGTACTATTTTCAGATAGACTAAGCCCTTATACGTTAATATCTGCTTAGGCTAATTGTTCCTGAATGGTTTCCAAATGAGTTTATTATTACAACATTTAAAAACAGTGTAAGGCATTTATTCACACTCTATTCCAACTATTTACTCATTCCAGTGCCGGTTTTTCTTGGTCGTCTACTCTACACAGGAAATGACGATATGCCTGCGAATAATCATCCAAAGCGGCTCTATGAATGCCTGGTCATCTAATGCTTATCAATAAATCAACAATAGAAAAACTCATCTCATGACAATTGCTTCAGAAAGTTTGCGGGTACAAATAAAAACGGGTCTGCTTGTCAGTGATAAAAATCAGTTACGGTTATTTGCTTTTCTGCTCATTTACTTGGCAGCTTGGACGCTACTGGCAGGATGGTTGCCGCTGTCTATGGAGGTAGATAGTATTGAAGAGGTGGTGTGGTCACAAACTTGGCAATGGGGTTATTATAAGCACCCGCCTTTACCCTCATTGATGTTATATGAATTAAATGCTGTATTCGGCGGCCCTTACATCAGCTTAACGGTATTTGCCGCGCAGGGCTGTAGTGTTGTTTCGCTGATTTATGTGTGGCTTTTAGCCAAGAAAATATTACCAAGCAAGCTGGCAGTAGTTGCCGTTCTTATCACCTCATTGATTTACTATAACAATTTAAGGGCAGTCGAGTTTAATCACAACACGGCCTCTTTGCCATTTACTGCCGCCGCCATCTATTATTTTTATTGCTCAATTCGCACCCCTGAGCGACTGTTAAACTGGTTACTTCTTGGCGTGGCTTGTGGCTTGGCAATGCTGACCAAATACAGTGCGGTTTTAGTGTTTGCCGGTTTTTTTGTGACTGTGGTTTGGCAACGTCTATGGTTAAATCCTTTGGTGATTCGTGGTTTATTGGTCACTATTTTGGTCTTTATATTCCTGTTTTCTTTCAATGTGTCCTGGTTGGTTGAACATGATTGGCTACCGTTTAATTATCTGGACGAATATCTGGATAATCAATTAAATACTTTCGCCAGTCGCTTAAGAGCGCTTATTAATTTTACTGAAAATCAAGCCCTGCGTTTTTCCTATATGTTGGTGGCCGTTGGGTTATTGAAGCAGTTCAGTCCGCGTAAGGTTGTGATAGTCAATACACCAGTGTCATCTCGTATCCATAATGATCACCGTTTTCTGATGATAATGTTGTTTACCCCGCTGATTTTGGCGCTATTACCGATGTTGTTAAGGGGGAGTTTTTTAAGCAGTAATTGGGTGAGTGCATTTTTTCTGCCCGCCGGCATAGTGCTGGTTTCGTGTTTTTTTCGCCAGCATGATGAAGCGCGATTATTGAAAAATACCCAATACTTGGTATGGACGATACAAGTCATTCTTTTGCTGGGTTTTTTTGTCGGTACTGTGCTGTACCCGGCAATGGCAGGACGTAATGTTAAATCCAACTTTCCTGGTCAATTACTGGCAGAACGTGTGACAGAGATTTGGAGTGAACATCAGCAACAGCCATTAACCATTGTGATTGCGAATACCTGGTTAGGCGGCAATATTATGTTGCATATTCGCCCCGAACCCACTTTATTAATCGATAATAATACGATCATATCGCCTTGGGTTAGTCGTCAAGATGTGGCGAGTTGTGGTGCCTTGGTGCTAACCACGGTTGCAGAAAAGACTTCTCCCCATTATTCGGCTTTATTTAGTTCGGCCTTAATAACAGGCACGTTTTCTCTGCCGTGGGGTCATGCACCACAGGGAATCGTTGAGCAATATACCTGGGCAATTCTTGCACCTGAGCCAAATCAGCCGGCTTGCAAATTTAAAAGCACACGCTGACACAGGTTAAATGTTGCGTTGGTGGCGATTATTTGATGTTGGCTGAAGCAGTTTGCTCATCAAGAAATGGTTTGTGCAACTAAAAAACGCAATAGGTATCAGCCCACGTATAATTGGTCTTTTTTAATCACTCAAAAACAAGCCGTTATTATGACCAAAACCTCACCGAGCTTTTTAGATAAGGAATGCACCATTGCCAAGCCTGGTTTTAATCGCTGGTTAGTGCCGCCAGCCGCCTTGTCAATTCATTTGTGTATTGGTATGGCTTATGGTTTCTCGGTTTTTTGGTTGCCGCTCTCCAAAGCGGTGGGCATCAAGGAGAGTATTTTTTGTGATCATGAGGTCGGTTTTTTTCAGGAGCTGTTTGTTACCGGTTGCGATTGGAAAATTTCTACGCTGGGTTGGATGTACACCTTGTTTTTTGTATTTCTGGGCTCATCTGCCGCGCTGTGGGGCGGTTGGCTGGAACATGTCGGGCCTCGCAAAGCAGCGGTCATCAGTGCCTTGTGTTGGTGTGGCGGTATGTTGCTCTCGGCGCTGGGCATTTATGTGCATCAGTTCTGGATAATGCTGCTGGGTTCTGGCGTGATTGGTGGTATTGGTTTGGGATTGGGTTATATTTCTCCGGTATCGACGCTGATTAAATGGTTTCCAGACCGCCGGGGTATGGCGACTGGTATGGCTATTATGGGCTTTGGCGGTGGCGCCATGATCGGTTCACCGTTGGCGACTGCATTAATGAAGTATTTTGCAACGCCTACCGATGTCGGTGTTATGCAAACTTTTATCGCAATGGCGGGTATTTACTTTATCTTTATGATGTCGGGTGCCTTGAGTTATCGCATTCCCGCAACAGGCTGGAAACCACTGGGCTGGACACCGCCCGTAGCAAAAAACAGTAATGGCATGATTACGCCACATCATGTGCATGTAAAAAACGTTTTTAAGATTAAGCAGTTTTGGTTGCTGTGGGGTGCCTTGTGCATGAACGTGAGTGCAGGCATCGGCGTCATTGGTATGTCATCGCCGATGTTGCAAGAGGTTTTTGGTGGGCAGTTGATTGGCGTTGCCAAAACGTATGGTGAACTGGATAAACCCCAACTTGCTGCCATTGCCGCGATTGCAGCAGGTTTTACTGCGCTGTTAAGTTTGTTTAATATCGGTGGCCGGTTTTTTTGGGCGAGTTTATCGGACTTGTTCGGTCGTAAAACGACCTTTATCATTTTTTTCGTGCTGGGTGGTTTGCTGTACATTAGCATTCCCGGTAGTGCTGATGCCGGTAACAAGCTGCTTTTTGTCGCGGCCTTTTGTGTGATTTTAAGCATGTATGGCGGCGGCTTTTCAACTGCTCCCGCTTATCTCGCAGATTTGTTCGGCACCCAAATGGTGGGTGCTATTCATGGTCGCTTGCTGACTGCCTGGGCAACGGCCGGGATTTTGGGGCCGGTGATCGTTAATTATATGCGTGATTATCAATTAAGTTTGGGCTTGCCTCGCGAGCAGGTTTACAACCAAACCATGATGATTCTGGCGGGACTATTGATGATTGGCTTGCTGTGCAATGTGTTGATTCGCCCTATAGCCGATAAGTGGTTTATGACTGCCGAAGAATTGGCGACAGAAAAGCGTCATGCCCGTGAAGTAATCGCTGAGGATGAAGTACATTTTATCGATGAAAAAGGGCAGGGCAGGGATGTCGGCAAACCCACTCATCCGGCAAGGGTCTGGTTAGCGTGGGCAATGGTTATTTTGCCTTTGTCATGGGGGATTTACAAAACCCTGATTAATGCCGCCAAGTTTTTTAGCTAGGTCTGGATTTTCTCATCACAACGAAGACACGAAGAGCACGAAGTTTTTAGCTGACTTTTTATTATTGACAGCTTCGTAGGCCGGAATAAGACTTTTCGAGCGCAAGCGAGAATAAGCGTTTCCGGCATCCGATACGATGCACCGGAAGCGCCACCACGCTCTAAGCTTGGGTGGTCTTATTCCTGTCTCCCGTTTTCAGGTTAATCAATAATGGCCTTGTCCAGATTTTTACTTGAACTCAAACCCTTCAACTTCGATTTGTCCTTAATACCCGCAAAACGCGTACCCGTTAAATCGGCTCCAGCAAAATTAGTCTCTTCAAGCGATGTTCCTGATAAATCAGCGCCCGATAAATTGGCTCCCGAAAAATCAGCGCCGGAAAGATCAACGCCAAACAACACCACATTTTGCAGATTAGCCCCGGAAAAATTGGCATAGCGCATCAAGGCACGGTC
>CAIUYS010000070.1 GCA_903903365.1 uncultured Methylococcaceae bacterium | reverse complement strand
AGCGATAACGGCCTGTGGCTAAATGCGGGTTGTGTAGCTGTCGAAAATACAAAACTCACACCATAGTTATCACGTAAATCACGAAATACGTTGAGTAGCGGATTTAGCAAATGTGAAGGTAATGTTTGTACTTCATCGAAAATAATGACTGAATGGGAAATATTATGCAGTTTGCGGCAACGGGATGTTCGACAGGCAAACAATGACTCAATGAGCTGTACGGAAGTTGTAACGATGATGGGTGCATCCCAGTTTTCTGCTGCGTATTCTTCTGCATGTTTTTCAAAAGGAGAGTATGGGCGTGACTCATCGGTATCGTCGGCTATTTTAACGGCGGAGTGGTGTTCAATGACAATGCCCTGGTTTTCAGGGTCAAGAATACGTCGATATTGCGCGGCATTTTGTTCAATGATAGACAAATACGGAATGACAACAATGATTCTCCTTAATTCGTTTTTAGCTGCGTGAGCCAGTGCGAAACTCATACCTGAAAGTGTTTTACCTCCGCCTGTAGGTACTGTTAGTGAAAAAAATCCTGATGTTTCTTCTGCTTTATCAAGGCACTGCTGAAAAAGGCGATTGCGTACTACATTGAGTTCCCCGATTTGTGGTTTGCTGTTTTTTTCTTCAACCAAACGTTGCAATAGTGTTTTTGCCAATAGAGTATCAAGCTGCAAAGAATCTCGTTGTTTACCCGTGTAATGGGATTCGGTATCCAGAAAGTCTGCATCAATTAGGGTTGAAAATAGCATTCGAGTGTAAAACTCTAGCCGATGAGGATTATCGATTACAAACTGGGGTTCGGTAATGTTTTTAATAATGGTGCCAAACTCTTTTTCAAACCTTTCTACAATCAATGGTAAGCGTTCATTTGCTCGGTATTTTGTATCATCAATCAGGGCTTGTAATTGATCAAGGTCATGCAATCCGGCATGATGCCCAGCGATTGCAAAAGCCGGCCCCAACCATCCATTTTGATAAGCTAGAGCTGCGCCATAAACAGCATGATGTGTTTCGGTGCTTCCTTCCCGCACATGTTTCAAATATTGCTGAAATTCATCGCGATATTTACCAAGGTCATGTAATAAACCACTCCATAAGGCGGCTTCTTTTAGAGCACTATTGTTTTTTTCTGCAAACTGTTCAGCCAAATGTCCGACAGCTTGTAAATGATCTTTTAGTAAATGCCATTCATCGTTTTTATTTTCGCTATGCGCATAATAGTCTGTCATATCGTTCCAGGTCGGGAAGATTAATAGTCAGGATTTTTTTTAACGGATAAATAAAATTTATACGTTAAAATAATTTTCATATAAAATAACACCATGAATCATTCTTTGCAACACTCTTTAAAATGAACACTATAAATAATGCCTTGCAACTCGCTCTAAAATGGGAACAACGACAGCGGCTTACTTTACTGGAGGCGACGGTATTTTGGAGCGGCGAGGTTTCGACAGCGTCATTGACTCAACACTTTGGCATCAGTCGGGTGCAGGCGTCCAAGGATTTTACGCTGTATCAAACTTTGTGCCCGGATAACATTCGTTATGATAAATCGTTAAAACGTTATGTGCTTGATGACGCTTTTAAAGCCGCTTTTATGGTCGGTAGTACGGGAGAGTTTCTGCAAATTTTAAAAATTCATCAAGGTGATTCTTTCAATACAGTGGTGGCGCTCGCGGATAATTTACCGATTGTTGAGGTGCTTGAGCCTGTGTTTAGACAGGTTGATCCCACGATTTTACAAACAATCAATCAGGCAATCTTGTCGGACAAGGTGGTTAATGTACGTTATCAATCCATGTCGCGTACTGAGCCGGTCGAGCATCAGTTGTGTCCTCATGCGTTGGTATTTGATGGTTTGCGCTGGCATACGCGGGCTTTTAGTTATACCCATCATGAATTTCGGGATTTTGTATTGGCACGGATTTATTCAGCAAAAACGCTGGGGCCTGCCGAGATGGATGCTTCGGAAGACGTAAATTGGGATACTTTTGTGCTGGTTAAAATAGGCGCACATCCGGGTTTGAGTGACACTCAAAAAGCGGTGATAGAGTTTGATTACGGGATGGTCAATGGCGTTTTGGAACGTGAGGTAAGAGGCGCTTTGTTGTTTTATTTTTTAAAAATGATGCGTATTGGCCCGGATGATTTAATGCGGGATGCCATGGTTCAGCAAATTGTGCTACTTAATAGGGATGATTTAAGCGAGTATTTGGGTAACTCACAATAAATACCCTCCCATTGTTGCTTGACTCTGGACGCTGCGCTTATGCGCCTGTTGTAGGGCTAACGCATTAATAGTCTATCGATAGTTTGTGGAGGTCAGGCTTTGCCTGACTGTCAGGCAAAGCCTGACCTCGTGCGCCCACAAGGGCAACTTATCAACAGGGTGAAAGTCCCTGTCGGCGT
>CAIUYS010000069.1 GCA_903903365.1 uncultured Methylococcaceae bacterium | reverse complement strand
TAAAAAGTTGCTGGGTGACTTAAAGCAGCATATCCAGGCAAAACAACGGCATTTAGAAAAGCAGGGAAAACGTCAGGAAGCCAATAAAATTGAACGGTTAGGTGATTTATCGGGTATTAAATCATTTTGGCAATATGATGATCGGGTTGTGGCCAAGTTGCATGACTTTAAAAATGTACACGACTATTACCAACGCTCCAGTTCCCGCCAGTTTCTTAAATCGATAGCGATAGCGACCTTGTTAATTCAAGCAGTTGATGATCCTTTTATGACTGAGGATGTTCTTCCTGATCTGGATGAATTATCAGCAAGCGTTCATCTGGAAATTACTCAAGGCGGCGGGCATGTAGGATTTATTGCCGGCGAAATTCCGTTTAAACCGGATTATTGGTTGGAACGACGTATTCCGGAATTTTTAAAGCAACAGCTGTTTTTTGATTCGGGTAATTCTGGTTGAGTTTTTTGGGATTATTTTTGTCAGGCAATCATCGCTTTAATTAATTTTTTAAAAAATATTACCTCATGGCTTGTGTTATCAGCTATTTTCTATGATAATAGCGCTCTTTAGCCAGTAGGGCTAAAGCATAATGGTGATCGTGTCGGTCCTCTCGCAACGATACGCTGTAAACCCCGCCAGGTCCGGAAGGAAGCAACGGTAGCAGCAGATTCGTGTGCCGGGATGTGGCTGGTACGATTACCGCCCAATATAGTCACTACTTTGCGAGCCTGCAATGAACTACCAGGTACTCGCCAGAAAATGGCGCCCTCATAATTTCACAGAAGTTGTCGGACAAGAGCATGTCGTCAAATCGTTAATTAACGCTTTACAACATAATCGACTTCATCACGCCTATTTATTTACCGGAACTCGCGGCGTAGGCAAAACCACCATAGCCAGAATCCTTGCTAAAGCCATTAATTGCGAAAACCTTCAAGATTTTAATCCTTGTGGCGTCTGTAGCGTATGCCGGGAGCTTGATGAAGGCCGGTTTTTAGATTTAATCGAAGTTGATGCCGCCTCCCGTACTAAAGTAGAAGATACCCGCGACTTACTCGATAACGCCCAATACGCGCCCAGTCATGGCCGCTATAAAGTTTATATCATCGATGAAGTTCACATGCTGTCCGGGCATAGTTTTAATGCGTTGTTAAAAACCCTGGAAGAGCCTCCGCCACATGTAAAATTTTTGTTGGCGACCACCGATCCCCATAAAATCCCTGTTACCGTCCTGTCCCGTTGCTTGCAATTTAATTTAAAGCGCTTGCTACCTGCCCAGATTTTTTCCCAAATGGAATTTATACTCCAACAGGAAAACATTGAATTTGAAGCCGCAGCATTAAAATTATTATCCCGTGCAGCTGACGGCAGCATGCGTGATGGATTAAGTTTGTTGGATCAAGCCATTGTTTATGGCGATGGTAAAGTACCCACAGAAGACGTCAGAGCCATGCTGGGTACAGTGGCACTGCAACCGGTTGATGATCTGTTAATCGCCTTGGCTCAGGGTGATGCGGCGGCCATTTTGGATAAAATCAATGAAATTGCCAATTTAACGCCTGACTTTAGCGACGTATTACAGCAGATGTTACAAATCCTGCATCGTGTCGCCTTGATTCAACAAATACCTACAGCGGTTGATTATGATTTTGATACCGACATGATTGCGGCTTTGGCATCCCAACTGAGCCCGGAAGATGTTCAGCTTTTTTATCAGATTGGCCTGGTGGGTCAACGAGACCTTAGTTTAGCACCTGATCCACGCAGCGGCTTTGAAATGGTCATGTTACGCATGCTGACATTTAAACCGGTAACCTTGGAACAAAGCCCCGTTAAATCAGTTAATATTCAGCAGGCAACGCCTAAGCCTCCCATAAAAACAGTTTTATCTGTTGTGGAGCCAGCGCCTCGCAAGGAAGCCTCGGTTGCTGTTGCGAGTGGTGGCGAGAGTGATTGGCTGTCAATGATTGTTGCCATGAAGCTTAGCGGCCCAACCAAGG
>CAIUYS010000068.1 GCA_903903365.1 uncultured Methylococcaceae bacterium | reverse complement strand
TCAACATGCGTTTTGTCAAACCGCTGGATGAAGAACTGCTGCTGGAACTGGCGAAAAGCCATGACCTGTTCATCACCGTGGAAGAAAATGTCTTGTCCGGTGGCGCCGGCAGTGCTGTCAATAACTTCCTGCAAGCTCAACGCATTCTGATGCCGGTATTGAATATCGGCCTGCCGGATCGCTTTATTGAACAAGGCACACGCGAAGAATTGCTGGCGATTTGTGGGCTGGATAGTCAGGGGATTACAGATCAAATTGAGGCGTTTTGCGCTTAATCATGCCGCGCGTCGTAGCGAATCGTGTTGCTACGACACGCTAATCATTTAACTTTCCGCTTTTTTAAAATAACACCATGGACAGATTAAGAAATAAAATCCGCGACATTCCTGACTTCCCCAAGCCAGGGATTATTTTTAAGGATATAACGCCACTGGTAAAAGATCCGGCTGCGTTAAGGCTTGCTGTGCATCAATTATTGCATCCTTTTTTGGGTCGTGAAATTACAGCAGTAGCGGGTATGGAAGCACGCGGTTTTATTTTTGGATCATTGGTGGCATGGGAGTTGGGACTTCCTTTTATACCCTTAAGAAAGCCGGGCAAGTTACCTTACGACGTACAAAGCGTGGCTTATGATCTTGAGTATGGCTCAGCGGCACTGGAAGTGCATATTGATGCTTTTGACGCGAATGATCGGGTGTTACTGATTGATGATTTATTGGCGACTGGTGGAACTGCAAAGGCGAGTTGTGAATTGGTTGAAAAAATGGGTGCCACCGTTGAAGCCTGCGCCTTTGTGGTGGAGCTGGATTTTTTGGAAGGCAGGGAAAAACTAAGCAATTACGAAGTCCATTCTTTATTGCATTATTAGGGGCACATCCTTGTTGTGATGATGAGCTTAATTATAGATCACTGATTATACGGATTTTAACAGATTTGATTTTTAGTGGTAGGGTGCCCATCGCGCACCTAAAATTGCATCCACTAAACGGTTTTATTTGCACCACAATCTATTATTGTTTTCTATCGGGTGCCTATTGGGTTTCTTTCTCTGGCATGGTTGTGGTGCGCGATGCGCACACTACTCAGTTCCGTAGATGATGGCTTTAATCATAGAACACAGATGAGACTGATCAAACGGATTTTATTCTTTTATCTGTGTCTATCAGTCAAATCCGTGTCATCAGTGTTCTATTTAACGGTTGAGTAGTTGCCATGTTAAAAGGTTTTTCTGTGTTTTCTTAACTTTTTTGATTTTTTCAATTTATCGAGTTTATGAGTGGCTTCTTCAAAGGACTTGGAAGTGGCATCAAACGACTGGGCAACATTGCTAAATGAATTGGAGTCTGCTTTAATTTCTTTGCTCTCTTCGTCCAGTCGCAGAGTAAAATTTGGCGGGGTGTCGGTATTGGAAACTCCAGGTTTTGAAGGTGAGGCTTTATCGGTGGCAAGTAACTCGTCTTCAAGATTATCAACGTCTAAAGAGATCTCGGCCTTTCCATCCGTAGCCAAATTATCGCGCCACTGCAAAAAAGACTCTCGCGTAAATGCATAAGGATCCAGCGCGGCTTCATCAATAAATTTCAATGAGCCTTCTGCGCTTGCGCGAGTATTTAACATGGAGACTAGTTGTACCGGCATACCAACATAGCTGGAAGGGTTTGCCGCCGTATCAAAAATCGAACCGGGAATGCCACGCATAGTTGATGGCCCTATCAAAGGGAGTACCAAATATGAACCCCGAGGAACTCCCCATACTGCAAGGGTTTGATCAAAATCCTCTTCATTTTTTTCCAATCCAACGTGGGATGCCACATCAACAAAGCCGGCCAACCCCATTGTTGTATTAACAGCTAAACGCCCGGTATCGTGGGCACTTTGGGAAAATTTAGCTTGCAGAACATCATTAATAACCACGTTAATATCTTTAAGATTACTAAAGAAATTATAAACCCCTGTTTGCATAAACTGGGGTGTTATCCATCTATAACCGTCAGAAATGGGCTTGGCAATA
>CAIUYS010000067.1 GCA_903903365.1 uncultured Methylococcaceae bacterium | reverse complement strand
GGCTCAGAAGTGGTGGCAGGCACCATGAATCAAACCGGCAGCTTTTTGTTTAAAGCAACGCGCATAGGGCGCGATACCGCCTTGGCGCAAATTATTAAAAGCGTGCGGCAAGCGCAAAGCAGCAAACCAGAAATTGCCCGCTTGGCCGATAAAATTTCCAGTGTTTTTGTACCTGCCGTCGTCGCCATTTCGGTGCTGACTTTTCTGGTGTGGTACACCTTTGGTCCCGAACCGTCATTGGGCTATGCCTTTGTCACCTCCATGACCGTGCTGGTTATCGCTTGCCCTTGTGCGCTGGGTTTGGCAACACCTATTTCTGTGATGGTCGCAGTGGGTCGGGCAGCGCAATCCGGTATTTTGATTCGCAAGGGTGATGCCTTACAAACGGCAGGTAAAATAACCTGTTTAATGCTGGATAAAACCGGCACCGTCACCGAAGGCAAACCGACGGTATCCACCATTGAAGCTAGCGCTGGCTATACACATGAACAAGTATTGTACTTTGCTGCCAGTATTGAGTCAGGTTCCGAGCATCCATTAGCGGCGGCTATTTTAAAGGCCGCAGAAACGCGGCAAATCAAACTGGAAAAAGCCAAGCACTTTGAAGCGATTGCCGGTTTTGGCATTACCGCACACATTAACGAACAAGTCGTGGCCTTTGGTAACGAGGCCTTGATGGACACCAAAGGCATCACTTTTGCTCATTACAGCGACCGGCTTAAAGAACTGTCGGCACTGGGGCAAACACCGATGTTGCTAGCCGTAGACGGTAAAGTGGCCGGACTCATTGCCGTCTCTGATCCCATTAAAAAGGATTCTGAGCTAGCCGTGCACCGACTGAAAAACTTGGGATTACGCATCATCATGGTAACCGGAGATAATCAAATAACAGCCCAGGCCATCGCCAAACAAGCCGGTATTACTGAAGTCAGGGCGCAAGTGTTACCACAGGATAAAGCCGCTGTCGTTAAAGAATTGCAGGATCAAGGCGAGATTGTCGGCATGGTCGGCGACGGCATTAATGACGCGCCTGCCTTGGCGCAAGCGAATGTCGGCTTGGCTATCGGCACGGGAACAGATATTGCCATAGAAAGTGCGGATGTGGTCATTTTGCAAGGCTCCTTGTTAAAAGTCCCCGAAGTGATCGCATTATCCAAAGCCACCGTGATCAATATCAAACAAAACCTGATGGGCGCATTTTTCTATAACACCATCAGCATCCCCGTTGCCGCAGGCTTGTTGTACCCGCTGTTTGGGATTTTATTAAACCCCATGATTGCCGGTGCGGCAATGGCCATGTCGTCAGTGACCGTTGTGACTAATGCCAATCGCTTGCGCTGGAAAAAGCTGGGTGAGGATGAATAATACAAGTTTAAGCTTCATTATTGCCTTACTTTAAGGTAGAAAATCTGATAATTTATTAGGGATAACTGGCATTAACAGCCCGTTCAAATTAAAATGATCAGTTTTTTATTGGGAACACCAATAAGCATATCGTGACAATCACACCGACGGACTTTTAATGACTGATCATAAACTAACACACCTTAAAGAGCTGGAAGCTGAAAGCATTCATATTATTCGTGAAGTCGCGGCTGAATTTGAGCGTCCGGTCATGTTGTACTCCGTCGGCAAGGATTCTGCCGTCATGTTACATCTAACCATGAAGGCCTTTTTTCCCGGTAAGCCGCCGTTTCCGATGATGCATGTGGATACTACCTGGAAGTTTAAGGAAATGATCCAGTTTCGCGATCAGTTGATTAAAAAGCTGGGGCTGGATTTAATCATTCATACCAATCAGGATGGTGTTGATCAAGGTATCGGGCCTTTTACCCACGGCAGTAAAAAGCACACGGATGTCATGAAAACGGATGGCCTCAAACAGGCACTGGATAAATATCAGTTTGATGCGGCTTTTGGCGGCGCACGCCGTGATGAAGAAAAGTCACGCGCCAAAGAACGGGTGTATTCGTTTCGCGATAAAAACCATCGCTGGGATCCCAAAAATCAGCGCCCTGAATTATGGAATATCTATAACGGAAAAATAGATAAAGGTGAAAGTATTCGGGTGTTTCCTTTATCCAACTGGACGGAATTGGACATTTGGCAATACATTCATTTGGAAAATATTCCTATTGTACCGTTGTATTTTGCCAAGAAACGCCCGGTTGTTAATCGCGATGGCATGTTGATCATGGTTGATGATGAGCGCATGCCCATTGGCCCGGATGAAAAAGTTGAAATGAAAATGGTGCGTTTTCGTACCTTGGGTTGCTACCCGTTAACCGGTGCAGTTGAATCAAATGCCACCACGCTGCCGGAAATTATCCAGGAAATGCTGTTGGCGACTACCTCTGAACGCCAAGGACGACTCATAGACCACGACCAATCCGGTTCCATGGAACAGAAAAAGCGCGAGGGGTATTTTTAAAGCAGGTAAAAGGTGCAAGGCTAAAGGTTCAAAACAGCATGAGATTTGAAAATTTGGCCGTATGGAAACGCGCATGCAGATTGTGTGTGGAAGTTTTTAAAGCACTTAAAGAATGCAGAGATTCGGGTTTTAAAGATCAAATTACTCGAAGTGCTTTGTCCATACCCAGCAATATTGCCGAAGGTTATGAGCGAAGTACAAATAAAGATGCAACCAAATTTTTCTATTACGCCAAAGGTTCAGCTGGCGAGTTACGCACTCAGGCTTATATCGGCATAGAAATTGGCTATATTCACAAACAAACAGGATTAAACTGGATACAAGAAGCTGAAGAAATTTCAAAAATGCTATCAGGCCTAATTAAAGCTCGCACACCTTGAGCACCGAACCTTTTACCTTGAACCTTTTACCTTGAACCTATATAACCCATGTCCCACCAATCCGATTTAATCAGTACCGATATTGATGCGTATTTAACGCAACATGAAAACAAAGAATTACTGCGGTTTTTAACCTGTGGCAATGTCGATGACGGCAAAAGCACGTTAATTGGCCGCTTGTTGCATGATTCCAAAATGATCTACGAAGATCAACTGGCGGCGGTGCAGGCGGATAGTGTCAAGTCAGGCACCACCGGGGCCGGCAAGATAGACTTGGCCTTACTGGTTGACGGCTTGCAAGCCGAGCGCGAACAAGGCATTACCATTGATGTGGCGTATCGCTATTTTTCTACATCCACCCGTAAATTTATTATTGCCGATACGCCGGGGCATGAACAATACACTCGCAATATGGCGACTGGTGCATCCACCTGTGATTTGGCCATCATTCTGATTGATGCCCGTTATGGCGTGCAAACCCAGACTAAACGGCACAGTTTTATTGCTTCGTTGTTAGGGATTCAGCACATTATCGTGGCAATCAATAAAATGGATTTGATGGATTACAGTGAAGCGACGTTTAATAAAATAAAACAGGATTATTTGAGCTTTACCGATACACTGGATTTACACGATATTTATTTTATCCCGATGTCTGCACTGGACGGTGATAATGTCGTTAATCGTAGCGAGAATATGCCTTGGTTTACCGGCGAACCGTTAATGGAAGCGCTTAATAGTGTGCAAATCGCCAATGACCATAACTTTGACGATGCCCGTTTTCCTGTTCAATATGTTAATCGTCCCAACCTGGATTTTCGTGGTTTTTGCGGCACCGTGGCGTCCGGTATTTTTAGAAAAGGCGATCAAATTACTGTTTTACCTTCCGGTAAAAGCAGTAAAATTAAAGCCATTGTGACTTATGACGGTGATCTTGAAGAAGCTTTTCCACCGATGGCCGTCACCTTAACCCTGGAAACCGAGATTGATATCAGCCGAGGTGATATATTAATTGGCACAGAAAAACAAGCGCCCATCGTCGCTGACAAGTTTAAAGCCACTATCGTTTGGATGACTGAAAAAGCCTTAACGCCGGGCCGTCAATACACTCTTAAGCTGGCAACCCGCAGCGTTTCAGGTTCTGTGGCTTTGATCCATCACCGGATTGATGTCAATACCCTGGAGCACCATGACGCAGTTGAATTACAGTTAAATGAAATAGGTTCTTGCACGGTAACCGTTAATGCCCCCGTTGTTTTTGATCCTTACAAAACAAACAAAGGCACCGGTGCGTTTATCATTATTGACCGCTTGACTAACGGCACCGTCGGTGCGGGCATGATTACCGGCGCTACGGATGATGAAAACCAGCAGTCGGTTAGCATAGATGAACGCGCTGCACGCTATAGCCAAAAAGCCACCTCCATTGCTTTAACCGGTTCAGCCAGCAAAGAAGTCGCTTATAAACTGGAAAGAAAACTGTTTGATAATGGCCACGCAACCACGGTTTTGGAAACTCAACATACTGCACTGATAACCGCCATCAAAAATGCCGGATTGATTGGCTTGTGCGTCAATTACTGCGCTGATTTGGCGGATATGAATTTTGATACCGACCAACAGACTATAGATGATATTTACAGTGCCTTGAAAGAACAAAAGATTGTTTATTGATTTGATCCGTAACGACACAGTCGTTAACAAATAGAACACTGATGACACGGATTTGACTGATAAGCACGGATAAAAGACGTTTTTAATCTCATGAAAATATAAACACGTAACGTATTTTTCAACTAAAATAAAATCCGTTGAAATCCTTATAATCAGTGTCATCCGTGTTCTGTGATTGAAACAAACACTATAAATACCATGTAATTAATTAAGGGCCAAGTTATGAAAAAAATAAAGTATATTGTGCTTTTGGTTTTGATTATCTCAGGATGTGATGATATGAAAATGGACAGGAAAGTAGAGAATCAAATGACTTTAGCCTGCTCAATGGTATTATCTTTTTTGGTATAGATAATGACGTCTGTGAAATGCCTTGCACGGCTATCTTTTATGAGTTTAATGCTGTCGGGCTGTAACGTGTCGATGGACAGTTGTTCTTCATCAGAAACCCAAGATCTGATGCAAAAGGATCTTATCGAGCAAGCAGTAAAATCAATAACTCAAAAAAGAGATGATCACTATAATGGGGCTCTTATATTTGGCGCTACCAAAGTTAGAGCGTCCTTAGCTGAAATTCGCATTGTCCTGGAAAATATTAAAACCGTTAAACAAGACCCAAAGAGCCATGTAAGCAGTTGCACAGGGCAATTAAAAATTACCGTTCCACCGCCTATGCTGGAAGATGTTGATATGGCGCGAGACAATCAATATCAAATAAAAATTGCGCACTACGCACGGCAATTAGCGATTGAAAATAGTCGAAATGCGTTCACACAAACAGTGGACTATTCCGTAAAATCGCTGGAGAACAGTAAAGCTGGTTCTATTGAATTTAAAAGTACGCCATGGGTACATTTATTGGATGAAATTATCACGGCTGCCTTATTAAAACCCACGTTAGACCATCAAGAAGTGAATGCCAGCCAGCATAACGAGTCGCCCCTTCATGAAGTTGAGCCGGTAAAACCTGAAGCAGAAGTCACTCATGTCCTTCAAGAAAAGGAAGCCACGGACAGCATAAGTAAAGATGTGCCCAAAGCCGAACCGACTGAAAAGATACTTCCAAAAACACCCGGCCCCCAACAAACTGTTCAGCCATCGCCATCGCCATCGCCATCGCCATCGCCTGAAGCTACCATAAAGAAAATTTCTCCCGGCTTTAATTGTAAAAAGGCGAGCAAACCAACGGACATTACAATTTGTGCCAACTCGGCATTAG
>CAIUYS010000066.1 GCA_903903365.1 uncultured Methylococcaceae bacterium | reverse complement strand
TTGCCAGCCATTCCAGGCAGTCCGTTTGAATAAACTCATGCTCTCCGGTATTTTTATTCAGAGCCATGTTGTTTTTAGCCCATTCCGTATAGGTATTGGACATGTCTACCGTGGTGGTTGACGTTGCGCCCCCTATTGCGGCATGGACGGTGGCACTGCCGGTATAAGCAAACAAATTTAAAAAGCGTTTGTTGTTAGCCTGTTTCTGAATCAGCATCCGAATGGGTCGATGATCCAGAAATAAACCGGTGTCCAGATAATCTTCAAAATTAACCAATAACTTGCAGCCACCTTCTTCAATGGTATGGAAGCGACCCAACTCGCCATGTTTTTCGTATTGGTCGGTGCTTCTTTGTTTTCTGCGTATTTTTAAGAAAATATGATCGCTGTCAACACCCAATACCTGCGGTATTTCTGCAAGTAATCCTGCCAAGCGCTGATCGGCTTTGTGTTGATCAATGGTTTTAGGCGGTTCGTATTCTTGGACATTAATCCAGGTTTCCGTACCCTGATAAATATCAACCGCAGCGGCGTATTCGGGTAAATCGGCATCGTAAACACGATAGCAGGTAATCCCGTTTTGCCTGGCCCATTTGGACAATTTTTTAAAATTCTTTTTTAGCCGATTGGCAAATTCTATCGCGCCAACCTTGCTGTCTTCTTTATGGGTAGCTGCTTCTACTATTATCGGCGCTTTCGCTTTGCCGGTCTCTTGGTCAGCACGGCTTTCAGTTTCCGGCTTAAGTGCTTTTTCTACGCGCACAACTTTTTCAGTGTCAACAACCGGCGTTTCGGTTTTGCTAATCGCAATAACCTGAGCAATACGTTCTTCCTGTGTTTTTGCTTTAGGAATAAAAAAACTGCTTTCTTCAATAGTAAAACGTAGTAATTTACACTCCAGCGCACCGTTATAAAGAGTAATCGGTTTTTGTGAGCGTATTCCCAAACGAAAACCCAACTCAGGATTACTGATAATCATCGCGGCTTTCCAGCCGACAAAATGCGCTTTTAGTGATTCGCCAAATTTTTTATACAGTTCGGCGGTTTCTTGCTCATCACCCAAACGTTCACCGTAAGGCGGATTACAGATTAATAAGCCGGGTGTCCAGCTTTCAGCAGGTTCTGCATCCTCAATATCACGACGTTCAACATGAATTTTATTTTGCAGGCCGGCATTGGCTATGTGCGTTAAAGCCGCGTTGACGGTGTGACGATTTTGATCAAAGCCGACCATAACGGGCAGCTTTTCCATACCCGCTTTTCTGCGTTGCAGGGCTTCAGTTCGTAATTTTTTCCAGCAGTCTGCATCGTGTTTTTTCCAGCCGATAAAACCAAAATAATCACGTAACAGGCCGGGGGCATAATCTGCGGCGATCATTGCACCTTCGAGTAATAGCGTTCCTGAACCGCACATGGGGTCTATCAACGAGCCGTTTTTTTTGGCGATTTGGGGCCAACCGCAACGTAATAACATCGCAGCGGCAAGGTTTTCTTTCATGGGTGCTTGTATATTGACATCCCGATAGCCACGACGATGCAGACTTTCACCGGATAAATCCAAACTAAGCTGGGCGATTTCGCCGTTTAAATAAACGTTAATACGAATATTAGGTTGTTCGGTATTGATGCTGGGGCGTTGTTGAAACTTGTCCCGCATCTGGTCAACAATG
>CAIUYS010000065.1 GCA_903903365.1 uncultured Methylococcaceae bacterium | reverse complement strand
CCTGCGAATATATCGACAGGTTTCAATCCGCTCCCAGCGGTTAAGCCGGGAGATACGGGATCAGTTCCAGGGTATTGTCGTATTGGATGGTTTCAATCCGCTCCCAGCGGTTAAGCCGGGAGATACAGCCTTGTCGTAAGGCCATGATGATTATAACTAATATGCGCTGTTAACGCGAAGGTTATCCATTTCAACGCCGAATCATCATTGCGTGTTGGTAAAATAATAGAAGTTCGTTTATGTTTCATGTGATTATAGAGCCTGCGAACCTAACGGGTTTTTTGGCATCACTTGGGGTTCGCATTTTAGTTCCCCGTTTATACAATAAGTGTACTTTCAAAATCAACCGCCTGGCTGTTACCAAATTCTTCACGGTTTTTCTCCAGTGGCTCAATAATCCGGTAGATTCTAAGGCTGTCTTGCGCTTCGTTAATTTCATTAAGTAGTTGGTCTTTTAATCGGACCATTTCCATCGTGTTAACCTGACACTCAAATACTGATTTTTGTACCCGTTGGCCGTAATTTAAACAGGTTTTTGCCACCCGTCTTAAACGTCTACGGCCTTCACTGGTTTCGGTTGATACATCATAGGTGATTAAAATCATCATAGCCGCGCAGCTTTACTGTTGAAGATAAGGGAGATAGGTTTCGATATCGCCGCGTAAATATCGCGCTAATAATCGGGCTTGAATTTGGGGCAATAAGCCGATGTAAACGGCTTGCTGCAATACCGGATGGTTGATTTCTTCTTGTTTTCTGGCTTGAAAAGCCCCAATGACAGTTTTTCTCCCCGCATCGTTCAGCATAACACTGCCACCATCCCGGCAGTCAAAATCTTTAGCTTGTAATTGCTCACGGTTAATGATGGTCAAGGCTAAACGGTCGCATACGGGAGCACGAAATTCTTCCAGCAGGTCTAATGCCAGAGATTGTCTGCCCGGTCTAACCGTATGCAGAAAGCCGAGTTGTGGATCAAGTCCGACGGTTTCCAGCGCAGATCGGCAATCGCCCAAAACCAGGGCATAAATAAAAGAAATCAGGGCATTAAAACAATCCAGTGGTGGCCTGCGGTTACGGGTAGTGAAAGCAAAGGTTTCTCGCGCCGACGGGCGAATAAGTTTGGGTAGTGCCGCAAAATAAATGCGTGCGGAATCCCCTTCTAAACCACGTACCGTATCCGCTGATTCTGCCAAAGGTAATTTACCGAGATTACCGGCCAACAACCGAGCAGCTTGTACCAAGGCTGTTTTTTCTTCCTCATTTTTGCTGTCGCGTGCGCCGCGCATTAAAACCTGTCGGCTATTGCGAATTTTACCGGCAATAAAACGCTGGGCAATTTTTAAGCTTTGTCCTACATTATCAGCCGCCCTATATTGGGCTTGACGCAATAAAATGTTGCCATTTACCGGGCCTTCCATTCGCGCCATAAAGCGTCCGGTGCGATTAAGCCAAATCACCGAACGGCCATCGGCAGCACAGCGCCCCATTAAGGCAGGGCTCATCATGGTATCAAACAGAACAAAAGCATTTAAATGATGCAGTGGCACTTGCAGGCGTTTTTCTTTGTCAATCATGACGCAGACGGTTTCGCCTTCCAGTCTGAGGTAAGCATCCGGAGTCGTAACATACAGCGTATTGAGAAGTTGTTTCATGCTTCGTCCGTTTCCAAGTTAAATAATTGGGCTGATAGTTGCTGTAATCTGGATTTTTCGTTAAGCAGTTCCGGATTGCATAGTTCATTGAGCGAGCATTGTGGACAGCGTTTGATGTGCTCCGTAGGCAGCGGACAGTGCTGGCCGTTGAGTAAATTTATAACGGCTGTTATGGTGGCTGTGACTTGGTTGCGCAGGTCTTGATCAATAGACACGTCGCGTCTTCGGCGCGTTTGGATGTGATAAATGGCGGCGTTTGGAATGTCTGTTTTTAACATTTCTTCCAGACATAGTGCTTGTGCGGCAACTTGTATGTCGTCATTATCCCACTGCTTGCGTTTACCATGTTTATATTCAACCGGAAATACTCTGCCGTCCGGGTGAAATTCCACGGCATCACAACGTCCACTAATGCCGAGCTTATCTGACCAGACCGGTAAGGCAAACTCTACCCGAACGCCTTTTTTGATGTCATGCGTCAGTTGATCGACATGTTCATGTTCGCGCGTACCGCTTTCGGTATGGAGGTTGTCTTTAAATTCACCTTCGGCATGAATCAGATAGCAACGCCGTGGGCAGTAGGCGTATTGGTTAAGGGCAGATAAAGGGATTTTGTCAGGTGAATTGGTGTCGTTTATTGAGGTGTCGGTACAATCGCTGGTCATTTATAGACCTCTTTTCGGTGTCCTATTTCCACAACAAGAATAAGTAACTGATTATCTTGGTGTTTGGTAAGAATTCTATAACTCCCCACCCTATAAGCCCAATATTCAGAAAGTGAGCCCTGCAAGGCTTTTCCTGATTGCTTTGGGTTATCCATTATTGCCAACCTGTTTTCCAAGAAATTGATAATCCGTTCTTTAACCGGTTTATCAAGTTTAGAAAATTGCTTGGTAGCCATAGCGGTGAATTCAATTTGCCAAGTCATTATCTTGTTTTATCTGCTCCAAGGAAAAGCTTACGCCGCTGTTAAGGTGTTCGGCATAAGATTGGTCTGCACGTTTGATGCTGTCTTGTTCGGCCTGATAATCAAGGATAAACGACTCAATTAACTGTTGTATGGTTTGGCTTGTTTGAGCGGCTATTTTTTGTAATTTATTTTCTGTTTGTTGGTTTAGGGTGATCATGGGTTTTTCCTCTCTCTTTTCAAACTACTCCCGGTCATTTGGCCGGGAGATACCTCTGGTTTTATCTCTGCTATTTAACGTTGAAGTTTTTGGAATACACAATAGGCTCATGCTATTGCGCGTTACGAACTATGAGTTTTATCTTCTGGAAAAATCGGTGCGTCATACCATAACGCTAATTCTTCTTCACTCATGGGTTCATCAAAATCATCAGAAATCCAAATTTGTCCTTTTAAGCTACCTGCTTCCCGTGGTTTGTGTTCAGTTTTTTCAGGTAAAACCGAGTTTTCTGTTGGCTTACCTGCCTTAGTATTATCGAGTTTATACATGTTTATCCTCTGAACTAGCCGATAAATATTCTCTGACATCAACTTGTACACCTCTTCTACCGCTTGCTTAGCCACGCTAAAAAGCTCGACTGAAATATTTTCGGTAATAAACTCTTCACCACAATTGTTACAAATAGCGGCTGGAACATATTTAAAAACCAGGGTGCTTTTGTTGCGTTCCAAAACTACAGTCGCATAACCATTCTCAGTTTCACCATGCTTACAGATTGGGCATTTCATAGGGTTTTCTGGATAATGATTTTATTTCAAATGAAGAGAGTGGGGCTAAATTATAAGCCCCATCCAGCTTAAAAATAATTAATCTATATGTCTTTTATGTAATCGTACACCTTGCGGCAGATTTTCATCTGTCCATTCACAACTTACCTCGTAATCAGAGAATGATTCAGGAAAACCTTTAGCTTTTGCATCGTCTGTTAAATTAATATTAATACCTTCAAAAAGCTTATGAGCATGTGCGCAGCCCAGACGGGATTCTCGTCTATTTTGTTCGGCATTGTTTTCATGCTGCGTTCCAACGTGTTCAAAGTCGTAAAGACCGCGTACTATCATCTCACCACGTGCAGCAGAGCGGTCATGTTCGAACATATTCAGTAATGCTTCAAAAAGCAGATCCAAATCATTTTGAGTAAAACCAGTGCGCTCGGCGAAAGCAGGAGAAACGTAGCCTTTCGCGGCATAAAGTCCATAAGGGACGATATGCTTGTTGCCCATAGTACGCTCCTTGGCTTTATCAGCTTCTTTAGTTACCGCGCAACGTGTGATGGTGACTTCTAATGGGGTAATTGGATGAAAAGATTGTCCGAACGTGAACTGAACGGGCCCTCGAACTTGCCCGAAGGCAGAGCCTTTCATTACGCTATCACCTGTCGAGAGTACTCCGCCCAAAGTTCGGACATCGTAAAACTCCCGGCATAACCATTTCATTGCCGCTTCGGCTTGTTTATCTTTGTCTTTTTGTTGTTCCGTGGCGGCCACTTCACCTTTTTTTTGTTCGGTTTCGATCACGGCTCCTTGTTTGATAAGAATGTTGAAACCGTTACTTTCATCAGAAAGCCGTTTAGGTGCAAAGAGTTCAATATAATTCCGAACTTTCCGTTTGAGGCATACGTCCGAAACAAGCCCTCGATTCGTGTTTGGATCAAGGCGCGGCATATTGCCTGCATCAGGATCGCCGTTCGGGTTGCCGTTCGTGACTTCGAATAAAATAAGAAAGTCGTGGCGATTGGTTAGTATGTTTTGGCTCATTTGCTATCTCCATTGTTAATTTGAGGTATGTTATCGGCAAGCTCTAATTCGTCATCTATCTCTTCTTGTTTAAGTTCACCTGCTTTTTTCTTTTTCATATATTCATCGATTGCTGCTTTTCGTGCCGCCATTTGTTGGTAAAAACCTAATGCGAAACGACCTTGTTCAACCAGCGTAAAATATCTGGGAAATTGCGGCGGTAAACCCGGTGCTATCGGCTCAAACAATTCGGCAATTTCAATTATTGAGTTTTTAATTTTTGCGGCTGCTCGTTGGCCTTTCTCACCTTGTTGGCGAAGTTTTTTTAGGTGATGTTGATGCAGTCTCCAGAGCAGGGAAAAAGCTGTATTTGGTGTGGTTGAAGCAGACCCGAAATAACGCTCGGCAACAGTTGTTCCATCAAAGTTGCTTCCATGAGCGGAGCGTTGGAGAGAATCGAAGACTGCCAGTAGTCGCCCGCAATTGTAAGCGGGGTCATTCGTTTCAAAAGTTTGTGGTTGCATTTCAACTTTTCCTTCTGTTCGTAATTGGCGATTGAGTGTTAGTTTTATCAAGGCAAAGCGGCTTTGATCATACAAAGCTTTTACGCCATTCTTGGCGATATTGGCTTTAAGGCGATCCAGAACAGGTTTTAGCAAAGTAATTGGCGGTGACTCATTTTTTAATGCTGCGCGATAAAGTGCAGCAATCAAGTCTGGATTAAGTTTGTCTCGGTCGAATCTGCCATCAGTTTTTCGCCTGATGGTAGTGCAAGCAAGCTGCTCAATTGATAAAGGAGTTCTTTCATCTTGCGAATCATCATGTCCACCGTAGGAAATAATGTCTAAATCAGCGAACCAATCTTTGAAATTATTTTCTGCTTCTTGAACAGTCAGTTGTAGCCAGTCTTTAACGACAATGCGCGGACCTACAGCAGAAAATGTAATAGCGATAAATCGCTCCAATTTATTGGGTGGTTGGTCAAGTCCTTTCCATGGTGTGACCATAAATTCTCTGACAGTTTTTGAATCTGGCTGCTTTAAAAAACGAGCAAAATAGCTTGAAACTGCTTCCGTTTCCATAGCCCAAAAGCAAAGCCAAGCTGGACCAATTGCAAGCCAATGGTCTTTCTGCTTACTAAGATACTGTATAGCTGCAAGATAAGCCTTGGAAGCTTCTATTGAAACCGGTGCATTCAGGCTTTGTTTAAATCCATAAGAGCAGAAAGAATCACCTTCAAATCCAACCAATCCAGCCCCAGTACCTTTAGCTGGCTTAGGTAGTCCTGTAACCATTGGTGTATGGGTTCTAGCAATAGGAACATTGGCTTGCCCAGTGATAATACAAAGCCCTTTTGGTGCCGATTTTACAGATTCCGTTATTTCACCAGCATGAATCTGTCGCCAATAAGGTCGTACAATATCTTCGTCATTGATAAGAACATAGCCATCAACCGCAAAAGTAAATAGATCAGAACCTAATTTGACCTCAGTACTGTCGGCTTTCCGAACCATCCATTTAGGTGTTCCTGTTGAATCCATTTTCAAGAATGCTGGGGGATTGCCTTGAAGTTTCGTATGAAAGTTAAGTAGAGAGGCAAAAGCAGGATGTTCGGTGCGGGTTAATGCTTCGTTGATTTGACGCCAAAAATCTTGGTGTTTACCAAGAAGATTATTCATGGATCGTTGATTTAGCGGTTTATCCGGCTTCGTATTCAAGTTGAATAATGCACCAATATCATCAACTAAAAAGTCGGAAACTTGTCCTCCCCCCGTTGCTCTTGTGGTTTTTGGAATAGAAAATTCATGTGCCTTTTTATTTTCATTCACAAAGGTTTCAACGAGTCCGTCATCAATAAGCTGACCATCATTATCAAGCTGAATAACCCAGCGAACAGGCTTTAGAACAAAAGCAGTGTCATCGAGTAGCTTTTTTGATAATGCAAAGTCATAAAGCAATTTCAGCAACATCGCTATTCTCCCATGATTCGATTACGCGCCAAACGAATACGTTGAGGATGACAGTCTAGCTTGGCATTTTCAATGTTGGCGTGAAAGAAAGTTGCTTCCGGCTTAATAAACGTTCCTTCCCATCTTGGCGTGTTTTTTTTCTTAGAGGATGTCTGTTCTTCGGGTAACCAACGAAAGCCTTGGGGTCTTTGTTCATGATCAAACACGTCATAAAGCATCAAGCCCAAATCTTCTTCAGGCCAGATATTTTGCCAGTTTTTACCAAGTTCGTGGGTTCTCCGCTCCAGAGCTTCTTGAGCATCTTCTTCCCAATCAAAGTCAGCGGCGAATTCACGAACGCCGAGATAAGGGCGATGATAGCATTTACCCATTTTTGCCCGTCGTTCAATTTCCGCTTGGTATTTTTTAATGGATTCATTTGCTTTTTTACCAATGTCACTCAAATGAACTTCAGCGGTAATGACATATTCGACCGATTGCAGAGCTAGCATATTGCGTTGAGTGCCATCTTTCGCACCACCGCCCGCTTGAATCGGTGATACTTTTTCCGGATTTTTCATCCATTGTTTAGCACTGTTGATACTGATTACGCTGCTGACTTCATTACGGCGTATCGAGAACCACCGTCCACGTTTAATGATGTGAATTGAATTTATCAAATAGTAAATTTGTGGTTCCCAAAAAATAGCTTCAAGAACACCGCGTGCAGCAGAAGGTGTCATGACCGGATAACTAACCCGCTCGACTTTCATTTCCGGACGCGTAAAGCAGGCAAAATCACCCCATGTGCGAATAGTGACAAGGTTGTTGCTCATATTAAAAAGTCCTCCAAAGGACGATGGTCGATCAAAATACCTAGTTCAGTATGATACCAGCCCCCACCCAAAACGTAGATACGAAGATTTGGCAGTAACGGCGTGATAGCGCGTTGCGTGAGTAAACGTTGAAAATCGTTCGAGCGCAGATTTACCATAAAGCGTTGTAGTTTACGCATATCCTTGCGGTCAAAACGAGGATGGCCTTTTGTTACGATGCGTGTTTGAATGGCTTTAATGAGCTCTATGCCTTTGCCATAAGGCACGATGACAGTTTGGGTTTCATCTTTAATAACACGAGCCAAGTCGGCAACTTTACGAAAATGTAATTTCGCCCGCTCATTCTGAATATCTGAGTCAACCGGCACAAGCTGGTGAAGCTGATCAAAATAGCGTTCAAATAATGTGTGGTCAGTGGCTAAAGCATCTACATCATTGCTGGCTAATAGTGAGGCAGTAAGATCGGTTGCTGTTTTGTATATGCCTGGCGGTAGTTTGTTATCTTCGGGGCGGAACACGATGACTTCGCCAAAGATGAGTTTTCCATCAGCATCGCAAAGATTGTTTTCACGATTACATCGCCCGGCTGCTTGAACAATAGAGTCTAGTGGGCCGAGTGCTCTCCATACGGCAGGAAAATCCACATCTACACCTGCTTCTATCAATTGCGTTGAAACCAATCGGCAAGGCTGTTGATGTCTTAAACGATAGCGTATTGTGCCCGGTTGTGGGTCACGGTCATCGCCGAGTGTATCGAAACGATGTTCGGCACACATGGCTGACGAAAGATGAAAAACTGATGCTTTTTCATCTTTAGAAACAACACGGCATAGTTTTTCCCATAATGTATAGGCATCATTGCGGACGTTGACGATACATAAAGATTGTTTGCGTTCGGCCAAGTCTGTGGCAAGTCTATCCCAAGACGTAGTCTCATCTGCTTTAGGTACATGAATGGTTACGCGACGTAAACTGGCAAAAAGGTTAGAGGTGTCTTGTGTAATTTCCTGAATTTCATCAGAAGCGGCAGTAATTTTTTCCGACAGATTTTGAGAAGTTTCAGAAAAAATAGTTGTTATTTCATTAACTGTT
>CAIUYS010000064.1 GCA_903903365.1 uncultured Methylococcaceae bacterium | reverse complement strand
TATTAGTTACGAAATCAACACCCGATTAGTGCGTGGGCTCGATTATTACAGCAAAACAGTGTTTGAATGGGTGACGGACGAACTGGGTTCACAAGGTACGGTGTGTGCCGGTGGTCGTTATGATGGCCTGATTGAACAGTTGGGTGGCAAGCCCAATTTTGCCGTGGGTTTTGCCATGGGCATCGAGCGCTTATTGGCTTTAATGGAAGTGTCGGGCAATATCCCGCAAACAAGAACGGTTGATGTCTATATGATCCGGGTCGGAGAAGCCGCCGAACGGGAAGGTTTGCGTTTTGCTGAAACTATCAGAAATGAAGTGCCTGGATTAAAGCTACAAGTTAATTGCGGTGGTGGCAGTTTTAAAAGCCAGTTTAAAAAAGCTGATAAAATAGGCGCTGATTATGCCATTATTTTAGGCGATGATGAAGTCAGTCGTGGCGAAGTCAGTATTAAATCGTTGCGCAACGGGCAAGAACAACAAACGCTGTCCCAAGCTGAAGCGATTACTTTTTTGCAAACGTTATGAGATTTGAGTTAGTTTAACCACCGGCATCAACTTAGAACAGCAAGACGTAGGTTGGGTTAGCGCTAGCGTAACCCAACATTTGCCGCTTCGACGTGTTGGATTAAGGCTATCGCCTAACCCAACCTGTAAGCATTTTTTAAAAAACCAACAAGAGAAAGCAAGTGGAAATTTACGAGACAGAAGAAGAGCAACTTGACGCAGTAAAAAGATGGTGGAAAGAAAACGGACAATCGACCATTATTGGTTTGGTTCTGGGGGTTGCTGTTATTCTGGGCTGGAATTACTGGCAGGATCATAAAAAAGCTCAAACAGAGCAAGCGTCTGCATTATACGGCCAATTAATTGTGGCGGTTGGGGCTGACAAAAAAGACAGCGCAGAAAAGTTGGCCGAGCGTATACAGTCTGAATATCCCAAGACTGAATATGCAGCCTATAGCAGTCTTTTGCTGGCAAAATTAAAAGTTCAGCAAGGTGATATTCCTAAAGCACAAGCCCTTCTTAAGAGCATAGCCGCTGGAACCGATAAAGAATTAAGCAACGTCGCCAAAATCAGGCTGGTTCGTTTAATGCTGGCCAGTGGCGAATACGAGCAGGGCTTGCAATTAATTAACGATGTTGATCCCGCAACCTCATCCAGCTTTTCAGGTAACTATGATGAATTGGTGGGTGATTTGTATGTGGCCCTGGATCGTTTGGATCAAGCGCGAACCGCTTATCAAAAAGCCTTGGAAAACGGCTATAAATCACCGTTGCTGCAATTTAAAATTGATGATTTGACCTCACCTGAAAAAGTAGAAGTTCAAAAATAATGCGCCTGATTACGCTTTTATGCTGTTGCTTAACATTGGCAGGTTGTGCTGCCTTTGATACCCTCGATGAATCTATTTCAGGCATTTCCAATTATTTTTCGGGGGGTGAAGACAATTCTGATCCACCCGCTTTATTGGTTGAGTATGCGCCAGAAATACAAATCGAAAAGCTGTGGGATGAATCAGTCGGCGTAGGTACGGACGAGCAATCTTTAAAACTGGTTCCCTCAATTGGCTTTGGTAAAATACTGGCGGCAGACAGGGATGGTTTGGTGCAGGCTCGGGATTTAAGTACAGGACGTCTGATTTGGGAAGCAAAGACGGACGTACATTTTTCCGCAGGCCCCGGTCTGGGCGTAGGCACCGTGATATTGGGCTCCAGTGATGCCGACGTGGTTGCCTTGAATAGTGAGAACGGTGACCTGCTCTGGAAGTCTCATGTATCCAGTGAAGTGCTTTCTGTGCCTGTTATTGCCAAGGGCATCGTGATCGTTCGAACGACTGATGGTGAGGTTATTGCCCTCAATGAAAAGAACGGCGTAAAATTATGGAATTATGAACATACCGCTCCCGCTTTAAGCGTGCGTGGAATCGGTGCCCCTATTATCGTTGGGGATAATGTCATTGAGGGTTACGATAATGGCAAACTAATGGCCTTGCGTTTAGCCGATGGCAAATATGCCTGGGAAACCAGTGTTGCCATTCCCAAAGGACGTTCAGAAGTTGAAAGATTGGTCGATCTTGACGTCGATCCCATAGAAGTGTCGGGCATTATCTATATTGCCAGTTATCACGGCGGAGCCGCTGCTGTATCAGAATTGGATGGTGACGTGTTGTGGCGTAATGAAGCCATTTCTTCTTATACCGGCTTGAGCCATGATTTTAGGAATCTTTATTTATCAGATTCGACCGATGATGTTTGGCAGCTGGAGCAGCGCAGTGGCGCGTCCTTATGGAAACAAAAAGATTTACATCAAAGAAAATTAACCGCTCCGACTGTCTATGAAAACTATGTAGTGGTAGGCGATTTTGAAGGTTACGTGCATTGGCTGTCTACGACTGATGGCCGGCAACTGGCCCGTATAAAAGTTGCCGATAGTGCAATAGAAGCCAAGCCTGTCGTGGTAGATAATACCGTTTATATTTATGCAAAAGACGGCACTCTTGCCGCTTTAAAAACCCGGTCACCCTAATATATGTTACCTGTAATTGCCCTGGTGGGGCGTCCTAATGTTGGCAAGTCCACATTATTTAATTATTTAACCAAAAGTCGGGAAGCCCTCGTGGCAGATTTTCCCGGCCTAACCAGAGACCGCCAGTATGGCCGGGTCAAGCACGGTGATCGTGCCTGCCTGGTTGTCGATACCGGCGGTATAGCCGATGATGCCGAAGGCATAGAAAGCTTTGCCAGAAAGCAGGTGCAAGTCGCTTTGGAAGAAGCCGATCTCGTGTTGTTTCTGGTCGATGCACGCGAAGGCCTGAGTGCTTCAGATAAAGTGATTGCCGACAGCCTGAGAAAGTTGGATAAACCGATTCTTTTGGTCACCAACAAAGTTGATGGTATTGATGCCACTATAGCGGCTTCGGACTTTTATTCGCTGGCATTGGGTGAACCTGTGCAGATTGCAGCGTCACACGGCCGAGGTATTCCCGAGCTATTGATAAGGGTTAACCAACTGTTGCCGCCAGAAACTGAAGACGCCAATGAAGATACCAGTAAAGGTATTGCTATTGCCGTTGTTGGCCGGCCTAATGTGGGCAAATCAACGTTGGTCAATCGATTGCTGGGTGAAGAACGGGTTATTGTCTATGACGAGCCAGGGACAACACGCGACAGCATCTATATTCCTTTTGAACGCAGTGGCAAACAGTTTACGCTGATTGATACAGCGGGAATGCGCAGGCGCTCCAGAGTCTCGGAAACCATTGAAAAATTCAGTGTCATTAAAACCTTGCAAGCGATTGAAAAATCGAATGTCGTCATTTACTTAATTGATGCGCGCGATGGTATCGCTGATCAGGATGCGCATTTATTAGGTCTGGTGATAGAAGCGGGCAGGGCACTGATTATTGGTCTCAATAAATGGGATGGTATAACAACCGAACAAAAAGACACCATTAAACGACAACTTGATGTGAAATTGTCGTTTATTGAATTTGCCGAAAAACATCCTATTTCCGCATTGCATGGCAGTGGTGTTGGCAAGTTGTTTGATGTGGTGTCCAAATTGTATGACGCCGCGATGATTGATATGTCAACGCCGGTGTTGACCCGGATTCTGAAAGAAGCAACCGATGCGCATCAGCCACCGATTATCAATACACGTCGCAT
>CAIUYS010000063.1 GCA_903903365.1 uncultured Methylococcaceae bacterium | reverse complement strand
GTCAGTGTTTTTGACACACCATTCAATGCCCTTGACGGTATCACAAAACGTCTTGAAGACTTGCTACTGTGCCTGCTTATATTGCCTGCCATTGCCATTCCCATGCTGGCTATCGCCCTGACTATCAAACTAACGTCCAGAGGGCCCATCATCTTTAAACAACAGCGCTACGGTGTAAAAGGTGAACCCATCGCAGTATGGAAATTTCGCTCCATGACTGTCTGTGAAAATGGTGATAACGTAATACAGGCCACCCAAAATGATACGCGCATTACGCCCTTTGGTGCGTTCTTACGTAAAACCTCACTGGATGAATTACCCCAGTTTTTAAACGTCTTGCAAGGCACCATGTCCGTCGTGGGGCCACGTCCTCACGCCATAGCCCATAACGAATACTATCGAAAACAGATAGAAGGTTACATGCTGCGCCACAAAGTTAAACCCGGCATTACCGGACATGCCCAAATTAATGGTTGCCGTGGTGAAACCGACACCTTGGACAAAATGGAAGCTAGAATTCATTACGATCTGGAATATCTTAAACAATGGTCACTCTGGCTGGATTTAAAAATAGTACTTATGACCGTTTTTAAAGGCTTTATAAGTAAACAAGCCTACTAGCCTTCAATCCGATTAAAATGACTAAGCCAAACAACCTCAAACCCATCTTTTTTCTCTGCCTGCTTATCATCGGCTGGATAATTGCAACACTAATCGAAGCGTCAGGACCGCCACTTCCCCTATTAGGCGAAGCACCCCACCTTGACAAAGTTGCCCACTTTTTAGCGTTTAGCGGCTTAGGCCTGCTGGCTTGCGCACTATCCTTCAGACTTAGCCCAACACCAACAATACCGTTACTTTCCGTTCCCCTACTGATGGTTACTTTGTTCGGCATTATCGATGAAGCATTCCAAATGCTTATTCCCGGCCGCCAGGCCGATTTACTGGACTTGCTGGCAGATATCTGTGGCGCACTATTTGCCATTTTTTTAGCCAATCTTATTGCCCGCTTGATGCGTGCCAACAAAGCCGTCAAAGAACCCGCATAAAATAAAATCGTCGCACTTTAAATGGGTAGCCACAAAATGCAAGCACCTTCATTACCCTTGATAAGACTCTTTTTGAAGCAACATGAACCAGCATGACCAAAACTTTAAAAACCTGATTCTGGATTATCCACGCGAAGCCTTGGCATTTTTTGCTCAAGAAGAAACCGGTGATGATTTAAATCAAGCGCGAATTATTCCAATACGTCAGGAACAATTAAAAGATCGCTTAGGTGATCGCTTCCGCGAACTCGATGTTCCATTATTAGTAGAATGGCCCAATGGAAATCGCGAAGCCATTGTCTTTGTCATCGAAGAAGAAACCCAAAGCTATCGCTTTTCAATTCATCGACTGGCGCACTACTGTTTGGATCTGGCAGAATTGATGGAAACCGATCGGGTTATCCCGGTAGTTATATTTTTAAACACCGGCACACGAAAAACAAGCTTACACTTGGGGGGCGATAGACACACTTATTTAGATTTTCGTTATTTAGCTTGCGATTTAAAACGCTTATCAGCCAACGATTACAAAGACAGCGACAATATCATCGCCCGGCTAAACCTGCCAAATATGCACTACCCAAAACAAGAGCGGCTGCAAATATATTTGGCAGCGCAACTGGGCTTGCTAAAAATAGAACCAAACCCCAACAAACAACGTAAATATATTGACTTTATTGATTTTTATGCGAACCTTAGCGAACAAGAAATAAATGAATTCCGCACACATTACCTAAACGAAGAAGGTGAAATCATGGGACTGGCACAAATACTAAAACAAGAAGGGCATCAAGAAGGACGTCAAGAAGGGCGTCAAGAAGGTCGTCAAGAAGGTCGTCAAGAAGGTCGCCTCGAAGGGCGTCAAGAAGAATGTATTTCTTTAGTGACACGATTAATAAGACGAAAGTTTGGCATTCACCCCGAACTCGACACAACCCTTGAGCAATTACAATCATTATCTGTTGAAAAGCTGGAAGACCTGGCAGAAGCAATATTTGACTGGACAACCATTAGTGATCTTACTGAGTGGCTAAACCAGCAACTTGCCGGAATTAATCAACAAAAATAGAGGGTAGCTTGCTAATGAGCGCCTTTAAATTAAGCGCACGTAGCTGGAGCTTCGCTTTCCGGGTTACCAAGCCAGAGCTCTCGTCGTTATAAACAAATATCACAAAACCCGTCATTCCTGCATGGACTGCCTAAATCCAGCGGCCATGGATGGCATACCCACTACGATTCACATAGAACCAACAAGGCTCTATGTGAATCGTAGTGGCAAAATAATAAAAAATACCGATAAATACAAATATTATACACACTCAAAACGTTCAAGCCGTCATCCCGGCATGGATTCACGCCAGGCTATCCTGCCTGCCGCCCTGCGGGTAAATGCAAATCTGTTCCAGACAGATTTGTGCCGGGATCCAGTGCACAAGGATGTACTAATCTACATCGCATAGAATTTATTAAAATTAAACTATAAATTAGCTGGTT
>CAIUYS010000062.1 GCA_903903365.1 uncultured Methylococcaceae bacterium | reverse complement strand
ATAACTTTCTATAATCGCATTGATTTTATTTGCGTTAGTCACAATCAACTTATCAAGCACGGCTTTTCTTGCTTTATCGCCATTACGAACGCCCATTGCCATTGGAAAATCAAACTTGATACCGGGCGTTGATTTCATCGGAATCATCTCGTAGCTGTTCTTGGGGCTTTGAGCCGTGACGTAAGCGGCCATTGGCCCCCACAAAATCACCATATCAATTTTCTTGGCTTTGAGATCTTTCTCTATTTGCATGGCTGTATTATTTTCACTATCTCCGGACATCGACTGATAAGAAATACCTTGATCGAGCAACCCATTTTGTTGCAACCAGGTTGTTCCTGGTCCTCGATCAAACATGGCAATTTTTAACGCTTCCTGTCTTTGTAAAGGGAGTCCGGTTAATTGAGCAGCATCCTTTATATCATCCCAGCCACGTCCTTTTGCAATCAACAATACATAAGTTGATTTATAGTAGGGTTCAGTGGTTAGCGTCAAATCATAACCAGCCGGAACGCCCATAACAATGTCACACTTAAACTCATTACTGTCTGCGGCCCAGTCGTTTACCGGAGCAGTCAAGGTGTTGCGAATAAAGCCAAGGCGTTGGGCAAACCAGGTATATTCAACTTTTTGCCCTAGCTCCTTGGCAAATAATTCGGCAATTTTGTTTTCAAAACCGTCTTTATTTTTAGTTGAATAAGGTGGATTCAGTGGATCGGCACAGACTTTAAATTTTTCTTCCGCTGCTGTCACCGGTAATATAATGGCTGCCAAGCAAAGTCCTGCGAGTATTTTTGTGACGCTCATTTTGTTTCCTTTTGAAAGGGTAAAGAGTAGATGCATTGCATTTTTAACTAAAAAAATACCTAATGTAACAGTTGCCACAGATTCACAGATTATAAATAAGTTTACTTTGTGAGTCAGTGTTGGTTTATTGGTTGTGCGTTACTTTATGTCCCCCAAGTGCTGATAAGATAACGCAGTCTGTTTATTTATCAATAGATTCTTGGATAAATAATTACAAACTCTATCAAGCTATGATGTCTGTTAGTAGGCGTAGGCTGGAATAAGACCACTCAAGCGTAGCGTGTGGTGGTGTTTTCGCTTGTACTCGAAAGCCTTATTCCGACCACAGCACGGTGTTTCTGGTAATTGATATTCACTTTTTTAATAGTTGAGTTGGGGGCGGTCAACTATAACAAGCATTAAAAGAAAGATTGTAAAAATAGTGAATCGACCAAAGACGACAAAAATGCAAAGCAAAAAAAAAGCTTATCAAATAATGATAAGCTTTTAATTTTATGGCGTCCCCAAGGGGGTTCGAACCCCTGTTACCGCCGTGAAAGGGCAGTGTCCTAGGCCGCTAGACGATGGGGACTAAAACTGGTTTAGTCCGGCCTAATAATAAATCGATCCGGAAATGATGAGACTTAATATTTTAAACTAACGATTTGTTATGCTTGACATAAAAAACTATGTAAATCATGAGCCAAAAAATGGCGTCCCCAAGGGGGTTCGAACCCCTGTTACCGCCGTGAAAGGGCAGTGTCCTAGGCCGCTAGACGATGGGGACTAGCAATTTTTAACTTTTCTTTTTTTGGTGGAGCCAAGCGGAATCGAACTGCTGACCTCAACACTGCCAGTGTTGCGCTCTACCAATTGAGCTATGGCCCCAAGTAAAGAACGAGTATTGTACAGTATTTATTACATTTGTCAAAGACAATTTCAGTTTCTAATATAATGTATCGCT
>CAIUYS010000061.1 GCA_903903365.1 uncultured Methylococcaceae bacterium | reverse complement strand
TCAGTTAGCTGAGAAATGTGGCGTTTTGACCACGGATATAAAAAACATGATTGTCTGGGGTAATCATTCGGCAACCCAATATCCTGATTTGCATCATGCCAAGGTAAAGGGGCAAGATGCCTTGTCGTTGGTTGATAAAAACTGGTTTGTTAATGACTTTATTCCTACGGTTCAGCAACGTGGATCAATTGTTATTAAAGCCAGAGGTCAGTCCAGCGCAGCGTCTGCGGCTAATGCCGCTATTGATCAGATGAGAGATTGGGCATTAGGTACAGAAGAAGGCGATTGGGTCAGTATGGGTGTTGTTTCTGATGGCAGTTATGGCATTGCCAAAGGCTTGATTTATTCCTTTCCGGTAACCGTTGTTGACGGCAAAGCGAGTATTGTAAAAAATCTGGCTATTAATGACTTTAGCAAGCAACAGATGAAGCTGACTGAAACCGAGTTAAAAGAAGAAAGAGATGCGGTTAAGCATTTGTTTTGATCGTGTGACGCGTGGTTTTATTGATCACTGTTAATGAACTCTAAAATACTTTGACAGTGCTATAATCTACCCATCGAAAAAATCAGAAAGGACAAGCTTATGGCTTATTCAATACCACGCGACGTTTTTGTTTTACTGGAAGCGGCGTTTAATCAGGATCGGGAAAAAGCGGAAGTGTTCGCCAAAGCAATTGAAAGCTCTATTCAAGCGATTGAGAGTCAGGCGGACGAACGTATCACGCATAAAAAAGAAGCACTTAAAGCAGAGTTATACAATGAATTGCGTACAGAATTAGCGACCAAGGAATTTGTTCGAGCCGAAATTAATGGGGTTCGTGCCGAAATTAGTGAAGTTCGTGCCGAGATTAGTCAGGTTCGTGCCGAGATTAGTGAAATCCGTGCCGAGCTTAAACAAAACGCTTTGTTGTTAAAAATCTTGATCGGTATTGCCGTTTTTGGATTGACGTTATTTAACCCGGCATTCGTCAAATTGGTTGAGCTGGTTATTAAATAACCAGCGCTTTCAGGCTTTATTGATTACGCCGGGTAGTGGCGTGAATCAAGAAAATCAGCAGACTTAATAGGGGCAATAGCATGATTTTTATTGCACCCTATCGCCTGACCGATATTGTTTAGACTTTAAACAACCCGATCACCCGGTTCTTCACAGGCAAAAAATGCTGCAATATTAGCCAATACGCGATTACCCATTGCGACACGCGTTTCTTCTGTTGCACTGCCTAAATGAGGTAAAAGAGCCACGTTGTCCAGTTCCAAAAAGCCTGGGTCAATACTAGGTTCACCCTCGAAAACATCTAAACCGGCACCGGCAATCCAGCCTTCTGTTAAGGCTTTAATCAGGGCTTTGCTGTCAACGACATCACCCCGCGCCGTATTGATTAAATGAGCCGATGGACGCATCAGTTTCAGGCGTTGTTCGTTGATTAAATGTCGGGTTGCCTCGCCACCCGGACAGTGTAATGAAACGAAGTTGGCTTCTGATAATAATTCTTCAACGGTTTCGCAGCGCGTGGCTTGTAAATCATCAATGATGTGTTGTGCGGGTTGTGAGGGCGCATAAAACAGAATTTTCATACCGAAACCATGGTGTGCTTTTTTAGCCATTGCCTGCGCTATGCGACCAAAGCCTATCAATCCCAAGGTTTTACCGGTTACTTTTTGTCCCAGTAACTGAGTGGGTTTCCAGCCTGTCCATTGTTGATTGTGTATCAGACGCTCGCCTTCAGAGGCGCGTCGTGCCGACATTAAAAGCAATAACATGGCAATGTCAGCAGTACAATCCGTTAACACATGTGGCGTGTTGGTAACGACCAATCCTTGTGCTTTGGCGGTATTGATGTCGATATTGTTATAACCGACACCGAAGTTGCCAATAATTTTAGCGCGTTTGCCGTCAACATTCAGTATGTCAGCAGTGATTAAATCAGTAACGGTGGGCAATAAAGCATCCGCCGTTTGCAGGGCTTTTTTAAGTTCATCCGCCGTCATGGGGATGTCGGATTCGTTTAGTTGTACATCATAAAGCGCTTTTAACTGTGCCTCGACTTCAGCAGGCCATTTTCGAGTAACGATGACTTTAGGTTTGCTCATTGAATAGTCTCCACAGAATAGTGTTATGGATTTAACGGTAAGGCATTGCTAAGGTCGCGTGACCCGACAACCTTAAACGGCTGCCGGATCTTGCTACTTAAAGTGATTTATTATGCAGTTGCCCGATAATACTCGATAGCCGCTGCAACGCCGCTACCTGGTTTAATATCAAAACCGCAGTCCAATAAGGCCATTTCAACACCGGCGATAGCGCCCAGCATGGAGACGTCGTTCATGTCGCCGACGTGACCGATACGGAAAGCTTTTCCAGCCAATACAGAAAGCCCCGCGCCTAAAGAAATATTGTATTTGCTAAAAGCCGTGCTGATGACCGTGCGTGCATCTTTGTCTTCAGGGACAATAATCGCAGTCACTGTGTCAGATTCAAAGCCAGGCTCGGCACATAGTGTTAAACCCCAGGCAGCCACAGCTTTACGCGTACCTTCCGCCAGGCGAAAGTGACGTGCGTAAACATTTTCCAGACCTTCTTCAAGCAACATATCCAATGCTTTACGCAAACCGTATAAAATGGGCAAAGCCGGTGTGTAAGGTGTATAGCCGTCTTTGTTCGCATTCATCTGGTCTTTTAAGTCCAGAAAACAACGTGGATAAGTGGATGTTTCAGTTGCTTTTAACGCTTTTTGACTAAAGGCCAAAAACGCACCGCCAGCCGGCATCATAAAACCTTTTTGTGAACCGCTAATGGCACCGTCAACAGCCCATTCGTCCATGCGAAAATCAAGACTGGCAATTGAGCTTACGCCGTCAACAAAAAGCAGGGCAGGGTGGTTTGCCGCATTCATGGCTTTACGAACGCCACCAATGTCACTGGTAACGCCGGTAGCCGTTTCATTATGTGTCGCTAAAACCGCTTTAATTTCGTGCTTTGTGTCTTCTTTTAAACGGGCTTCCAGCTTGTCAAGGGGAATACCTTTACCCCAGGTTTCTTCATGAACTTCAACATCAAAGCCCAAACGTTTGCCCATTTCAGCCCATAAATGACTGAATTGACCAAAACGATAGATCAATACTTTATCGCCTGGGTTTAACGTGTTGGTAAAAGCGATTTCCCAGCCCGCAGTTCCTGTAGCAGGAAACACAAAAGCTTGTCCGGTTTCGGTTTTGAAGATTTTCTTCAGGTCTTGCAATAGAGGCGTTAGTAACTTTGGAAAAACAGGTGAACGATGGTCTTCCATAGGAATATGCATCGCATTCAGAATTTCATTAGGTACGTTGGTAGGGCCTGGAATATATAGGTGGTTACGACCAGCCATGGGTTTGCCTCTTTAGTAGGTAGTGGAATGATTGATTAAATCAGGACTTGGGATTGGAAAAACAAATACCCCAAAAAACTGGCAATAATGACATAGGCACCAACAATCAGCAAGATTTGATTACAACTTTAAGCAGAAAGCGGGTTTTAAAAATTGACTTTAGTAGCACTAAAAGTAGAATGGGCGATTTATTTGTTTACTGACATCAAGTTAAGAAACAAATATCAACACCCATAACCTTTAGGAATGTAAAAATGAGCCACACTTTATATGCAGCGTCAGTTCAACGTGTTCAACGTTGTGAGTTAGCAGTTCCGGGATCAAGTCCGGATATGTTTGAAAAGGCGATGAAAAGTGGTGCGGATTTCATTTTTCTGGATCTTGAAGATGCCGTAGCTCCCGATGACAAATTACGCGCCAGAAAAAATATCATTGAAGCTATAAACGACATGGACTGGAAAGGTCATGGCGTTACGGTTTCTGTGCGTATCAACGGCCTGGACACGCAGTATATGGTGCGTGATGTGGTTGATTTGGTTGAGCAGTGCGGCGCAAAAATAGACACTATTTTGATTCCTAAAGTCGGTGTTTATGCCGATGTCTATATGGTTGAAGCGATGCTTAACCAATTGGAAATGCAACAGGGATTAAAAAATAAAATAGGCATTGAAGCCCTGATTGAAACCGCCTTGGGCATGGCTAATGTAGAAGATATTGCCCGCAACGGTGCCTTAGGTCGTCTTGAAGCCCTGCATTTTGGTGTGGCTGACTATGCGGCCAGTAATCGTGCCAGAACCACCAATATTGGCGGTTTAAATCCTGATTATCCCGGTGACCAATGGCATTTTGCCATTAGTCGCATGACGGTTGCTTGCCGTGCTTACGGCTTGCGTCCCATTGATGGTCCTTTTGGTGACTTTAAAGATCCCGAAGGTTTCAAGCTTGCTGCAAGACGTGCGGCGGCCTTAGGTTGCGAAGGTAAATGGGCGATTCATCCCTCACAAGTCGACTTAGCCAATGAAATTTTTACTCCGCCTGCCGCTGAAGTTGAAAAAGCCAAGCGCATTTTAGTGGCATTGCAAGAAGCAGCAGCGCAAGGCAAAGGCGCTGCTGCCTTGGATGGTCGTTTAATTGATGCGGCTTCAGAGAAAATGGCCAATAATGTCGTACGGGCCGCTGAGGCGATTGCTGCAAAAAATAAATGAGGCGAAGGGCGCAAGGCTAAAGGCGAAAAAGTATGTAATTATTCAGTTCCCCTCTTTGAAAAAGAGGGGTTAGGGGAGATTTGTTAAATAAATCCCCCTCAATCCCCCTTTTTCAAAGGGGGAGGTGAATAGTTACCAAAATATTGCCTTGCTGCTTGCGTCCTATGCCATTTAACTTAATAAAAATTAACAAGGAGATGCTGTGGATATTCATGAGTATCAAGCGAAAGACATTTTAAGCGGTTACGGGATTAAAATCGCTGAAGGCGGATTGGCGTAT
>CAIUYS010000060.1 GCA_903903365.1 uncultured Methylococcaceae bacterium | reverse complement strand
TTGCGCACTTTAAAACGGTCAACCACTACTTCTATGGTGTGTTTCTTTTTTAAATCCAAAGCCGGTGCTTCATCCAAATCATAAACAACACCATCGATACGGGCGCGTATAAAACCTTGGGCACGCAAGTCATCCAATAACTGACTATGCTCGCCTTTACGATCATTAATAACGGGTGCCAACAACATCCAGCGTTGATCTTGCGGTTGCGCAAGAATGTGGTCAACCATCTGACTGACCGTTTGCGCTTCCAGTGACGTATGATGCTCAGGACAACGCGGCGTGCCGGCACGCGCATATAACAAGCGCAGATAATCATAGATTTCGGTGATTGTACCCACCGTTGAGCGTGGATTGTGCGAAGTGGATTTTTGTTCAATAGAAATAGCCGGCGACAAGCCTTCTATATGATCAACATCCGGTTTTTCCATGATGGATAAAAACTGGCGGGCATAAGCAGAAAGCGATTCCACATAGCGCCGCTGACCTTCGGCATAGATGGTGTCAAACGCCAGAGATGACTTGCCCGAACCGGAAAGTCCGGTAATAACAATGAGTTTGTCTCTGGGCAGATCAATATCAATATTTTTCAGGTTATGCGTTCTGGCACCACTAATGCTAATAGTATCCATCAAATAATTCCGGCAATTTAAACAACTGCCTAATATACGTTTAAAGTGCTTTTTGCACAAACTCATGGAGGATTAACAAATACATTTGAGTAAAAAGCAGGCTTGATATTACTGCCGTGGTATGCTCAAAAGCGCCCCTTTGCCTGGTAAAAACAGGGGTAACCTTTAGATTACGGAACAAAGTATTATAGTCGCGGAAAAAATACCGCGTATCGCTTATTAATTTGCATTAATTAAAATGTCCAGAGGTGGTAATATTGAAAAGTTACAGGATCTGGCCGCCCCTACAAGCTGATGCAGGTGAGGCATATTAAGCAGCATGCGTTCTTCCAAGCTATTAATTTATAAGTATCTACAAACCATAAATATGAAACATGTATTATCGCAACCTATTGATTTTATAAACCTGCGCTGTTTTGTCGGGACTGCCCCTAAAATATACACTGCACAATTTGCGGGTTACCCAAGATATCGTTAATGCCTGACTGCCCCTGAATTGAATTTAATCAAAAAAATAAAACCCTTATGCATCAAACTGCTGAAGCCAAATATTTCATTCTCGTGCATCAGACCCGACGTCGCATTCGAATTATCGCACCGGGTTTACGCAAGGATCAGGAGCGTGCTTCCATATTGGAAATGTTGTTAAGTAAACGACAGGGTATTGAAGCTGTAAAAATCGTTCCAGCGATAGCCTCGGTGACGATTCATTTTGATCCGGAATGCCTGCCTGTCGCCAATCTATTGCAGCTTTTGGAATCGGTCATAGGCAACATTGGACTGAGGCCGCGTGTCACGCCTAACGCCTTAAAGCAGAGAAACACGCCATCCGCTAGCGTATTACAGGATTTTTTTATTGGCGTTGGCGGCATGAGCTGCGCGTCCTGCGCCTTATTTCTGGAAATGATGTTGCAACGTGAACCCGACATTACTAAAGCGACCGTTAATTATGTGACGGAGACGGCCAGCGTCAAAGGTTATGTTTCCAAAGAAAAGCTTTTTAAAATTATCGCTGACAATGGCTACCAAGCCTTTTCAATCGATACGCTGACAGAACGAAAATGGGTGTTTGAATTAGAGCGCAAACATTTACTTAGGGTAAAAAAACACCTCATAAGCATAGGCTGGTCAAGCTTGCCAGTGCTACTGCTTAGCCTCTTGCGCTTAAGATCACTCCCAGCGTTGCTGCTGCAAGCCTTGTTTGCGACACC
>CAIUYS010000059.1 GCA_903903365.1 uncultured Methylococcaceae bacterium | reverse complement strand
TATTGGAGCTTAACGGAACTCGATAGCAACAGTGCTTGGATTCAAGGCTTCGGCAATGGCGATCAGGATCGTTACAACAAGCACAGTCGGCTTAGTGTACGTGCCGTTCGGGCTTTTTAAAATGGTTTATGTATAGGCGAAGCGGACACTGGAAATCAACGACATTTAGATTTTCGGGCGTCAGCCAATGACTTGCTGTTGCCGGTCTGCTATGATTTTAAGCATCCCTAAACCCGACAGTCGTGACGTACTGGCGAGCCCTTCGTCTGGCGCTCAGGAGAGCCTTGTCGAACCATGAAGGGCTTAACGGCGGGGCTTTTTATACCGAGCCGGCAAGCTTATCCACTAACAAGGTGTAGCGATTAAAAGAACGTCCACTATTTTTCTGCTCTTTGCCGTGAAAAGTCACAGTAACTAAATCCCCCAAGGCGGCGTTATGTTGTTTCAAGCTGTGTATCAAATAGCGATTTAGATCAACACCGACAAACGCACCGTTATCCTCCTGTAAAAATAGGGTTTTGTGTTCGTCATAGAGTAAATCCTTGGCAGCCCCGCTGCCTTGAATGATACCCGAGATGGTGTCGCCTGCCGAAGGTTGCCAGTAGGTCACTTTGTTGATGGGTTGGTTTTCAGTCATTTTTTATCCTGCTTGTTAATGAGTACAACGGGCTACAATTGTACGCAGTTCATTGTAATCTTGCTTAATAGTGATGAAGATATGGCAACGTTCGACTTGCAAATTTCAAGCAATGCGTCAACGGGATACCATCACCGACTCTTGATTAATCATGTGCGTTGCCAGTTGCTGCAAAGCATTGTGGAGAGTGGTTTTCAGTTGCGAATCCAGGGTCATTTCCGCCAGTGCTTTATTCATGCACAGCATCCACTGGTCACGTTCCGACTCGCCAATTGCGAACGGCAAATGGCGGGCACGCAGCATCGGGTGGCCGAATTCTTCGATAAACAAATTGGGGCCGCCCAGCCAGCCCGATAAAAACTTGAATAGCTTGGCATTGGCGGAAGCAAGATTGGCTTGGTGCATGGCGCGTATGCCTTGTGCCTCGGGCAGGGTATCCATATAAAAGTAAAATCGGTCAACCAAATTAAGGATGGCTTGTTCGCCGCCGATGAGGCTGTAAGGCTTGGTGGTTGTCATTGCTAATGGCTCTTTAAGGTTGTTTGTTATTTATGAGGGTTGCCCATGACATTTTCAAGGTAGCGAAACCCTCTCCATATTGGACAGATTCTTGGGAAGCATCTTTTCGTTGCTCAACATTCAACGGACAAAAGCATCGTCCTAAAAAGCGTATTTGAGCCACAGATAAACACGGATTTACTCAGATAAACAACGCGTTAGATCAATTCTTTTGATCACCCTTTTGGTAAATTATCTGTAGTGCGTAACATCATGTATTATCAGTGCTTATCTGTGTAAATCTGTGGCTAAATGAGGTTTTTAGGTTCAAACGTTTCGGTCGGGGTTGCAAACCCCGACCAGCATCGTGGTTTGATTTGTTGAAGTTGGCAGGCTAAAACGGTTACTGTTTTTTTAGACGATACAACGCCGAAATATCTTCGTCACCATAACCTTCCGCCATTAACTGTGCATAATGGGTCACGGTCATATCGGTTATAGGGGTTGAAAAACCGGTTTGAGCGGCCATGCTTTGGCAGATTTTTAAATCTTTGTGATGCAGCGCCAGTTTAAATCCGGGGGCAAAAGTGCCTTGGGTCATGGTCGAACCGCGATGTTGCAAAAACCAGTTGCCTGACGCACCGCCCGAGATAACTTCAATCACTTTGTCCAGCGCCAAACCTTGAGCTTGTGCAAAAGCGAGTGCTTCCGTAACCGCCTGATTAATGCCTGCGCCCATGATTTGATTGACGGCTTTGGTGGCCTGTCCCGAACCGGTAGCGCCCATATAAATGATACGCGCAGCCAGTGCTTCCAGAACGGGGCGGACTTTTTCCAAGGCTTCAAGATCACCGCCTACCATCATCGCCAATGTGCCGTTCTTGGCACCTTCTACGCCCCCAGATACCGGCGCATCCAAAAAAGCGACCTTTTTTTCTGCCAGAATTGCGGCGGCTTTTTGGGCTGTTTTGCTGCTGACGGTAGACATATCAACGACAACAGTACCGGGTTTAACGGTTAAGGCTATTGCCTCAACCACGCTTAACACATCCTGATCGGCTGAAACACAAATCAGCACCAGATCAACGTTTGCTGCCAGTGCTTCCGGTGAATCAAAAACCGCTACGGTAAATTCTGCCGTTTTTGCGGCAGTACGATTATAAACAGCGGTTAAAAAGCCTGCTTTGGCAAGGTTTCTGGCCATTCCCAAACCCATTGCACCCAAGCCGATGATGCCTGTTTTCATAATTATTTTCCCAGATAAGTGTAAGACGTTAAACCGGCGATGAGTTCTTGTTCGTAGTCTTGGCGTTGTTGCTCACTGAGATTACTTTTTGCCAGTTTGTCGCGGTAAGCCGTTTTTAAGTCTTCACTACTGATATGCACATAGTCCAGTAAATCGCTGACGTGCTCGCCTTCCTGCAAGTCATAAAAATGATAGCCGTTGTCATCCAGTTTAATATTAATGGAATGCGTGTCGCCAAATAAATTATGCATGTCACCCAATATTTCCTGATACGCGCCCACCATAAAAAAGCCGATGAGATAGGGCTTGTTGGCATCGATGTCATGCAAGGGCATGGTGTTTTCAAGATTTTGCCCATCGATATATTGATCAATACGGCCATCGGAATCGCAGGTTAAATCCTGAATAACGGCACGGCGCGTCGGCTGTTCATCCAGGCGATGAATGGGCATGATCGGGAAGATTTGATCAATTCCCCAAATATCGGGCATGGATTGAAACAACGAGAAATTGCAAAAAACCTTATCGGCCAGCTTCTCGTTTAATTCCTCTAAAATAATGGCTTCGCTTTGGGTATTGGGATTAAGTTGGTTTTTAATTTGCTGACATAAAAGAGAATAATTATTCTCGGCCTTGGCCAGTTCGGTAATGCTCAATTTATCTTGGGTAAAGCGGGCACGCGCTTCTGACAAAGCAAACTGCGCATCATGAAAATGCTCAACCAGATTATGGGCAACGGGTAATGCCAGTAATTCGGTTTTATTGGTATAAACCGATTCAATATCAGTCACGTTGGTGAGTAATACCGCATGATGTGCGGTTAGCGCACGACCTGATTCAGTGATAATATCCGGTTGTGGCATCTGTTTTTCAGCACACAATTCCGCAAAACTGCGCACGATATTTTGGGCGTATTCATCCAGACTGTAATTGATTGACGATTCACGACGTGAGCCGCTGCCATCATAATCAACACCCAACCCGCCACCTGCATCGACGATTTTTATCTGTGCGCCCAAGCGGTGTAGTTCAACATAAAACTGTCCTGCTTCTTTCAGGGCAATTTTTATGTCGTGAATATTGGCAATTTGCGAACCCATGTGAAAGTGCAAAAGCTTCAGGCTGTCCAGCAAATCGGTTTGTTTTAAGCGTTCAATGAGTTGCAGCACTTCATGGGCATGCAGGCCAAACTTGGATTTTTCTCCACCGCTGTTCTGCCATTTTCCTGCACTGATACTTGAAAGCCGAACCCTTACGCCCAACTGTGGCTTAATGTTTAACTTGGCCGCTTCTTCAATAATTAGTTCAAGTTCTAACGGTTTTTCAATGACCAGATAAAGATTCAATCCCATTTTCAGGCCGATCAGTGCCAAACGAATATAGGCTCTATCTTTATAACCATTACAAACCACCACGCCTTTATTGGACAACGCCATAACGGCCAGCAATTCAGGCTTGCTGCCGGCTTCCAAGCCAATATTGTCAGCCGCCAAAATACCTTCAACGACCTGACGTTGTTGATTAACCTTAATGGGATAAACCGGCGTGTATTGCCCTTGATAATGATTACTGGCACAGGCTTTTTCAAAAGCCTTCGACAACCGTGTTACGCGATCTTTTAAAATATCAGTGAAACGAACCAGCACCGGCAGTGACAAGTTTTTATCATTGAGCGATTGTGCAATCTCAAATAAATCCAGCTCAATCGCTTTATCCGAACTGGGTTTTACGCAGACATGTCCGCTGTTATTGATGGAAAAATAACCATCGCCCCAATTTTCTATCGCGTAGGTTTGTGCTGATTGCTCGGTTGACCACGTTTTGCTCTGACTTAAATTCACTCAAATCTCCGTTTTATGCCTAAAG
>CAIUYS010000058.1 GCA_903903365.1 uncultured Methylococcaceae bacterium | reverse complement strand
CGTGAAATTCTGCGTGACATTGAATCTCTGGATGGGCATACCGTGTTTCTTTTTAACAAGATTAACTTTTTGATGGATGCCGCGATTGGTTTTATTAACGTCAATCAAAACAAGGATATTAAACGCTTGACGATAATCAGTGTCGTTTTTATGCCGCTTAACGTGTTGGCGGGTATTGGCGGTATGTCTGAATTTACAATGATGACAGAGGGCGTGTCGTGGCCCCTTGCTTATAGTATGTTTACTATGGGTTTGGTCGTTATCGGCTTTCTGACTTTTATCGGCTTGCGGTTTTTCGAGAATCGTAAAGTAAAGAAAACGCCTGCCGCCAGTCGACGGTTATTGTAAGTTGTGGCGATAATTAACCTTGCACTACCGATCAGCAAGGTATTAGTCGGGTTTGACCGGTTACACGGGCGCACTCATGACTATGCCTGAATGTATTCTTATTGTTTCCGGTTCAGGACGAATGTTGGCGCAGGCGGCAAAAAACGCTGGATTAAAGCCGTTGGTGATTGATTTATTTGCTGACCTTGACACGCAATACTACGCCGAGGCTTTTAAGCAAGTCCCTTCGTTGGCTGAACAGGATTTATCAGCGGCCGTGGATTATTTTATTGAGCGTTACGCCGTTGGGCATATTATTTATGGCAGCGGTTTTGAATATTATCCGGAAAGCCTGCGTTATTTAGCGAGTCGGTTACGGGTGCTGGGTAATTCGGTGGATACTTTTGCCGCGCTACAGGATAAATCCGTATTTTTTCCCCGTCTTGAACGCTTGGCTATTCCCTATCCTGATGTTTGTTTTTGTCCGCCAGAGTCTGCTGATAAGTGGCTGGTTAAGCCGATGCAAGGGCAGGGTGGTTTGGGAATAAAGCACTATCAACCTAAAGACGCCATTGATTCAGCTGTTTATTGGCAAAAATATCAGGCCGGCACGCAACATTCAGTACTGTTTTTAGCGGCCGGACAAAACGCACAAGTGATTGGCTTTAATACCCAATGGGCGGTTGCCTTGAGTAACGCTCAAGCCTTTATTTTTTCAGGGATTATAAGCAGTTGTGACTTGTTGGATGAACACAAAGAACGGATAACGGCTTGGCTGCATAAATTGGTCTGCGAGTTTGGGCTAAAAGGGTTAAACTCGCTGGATTTTATCCGGGCGGGCGATAAGATTTTTGTCTTGGAAATTAATTCGCGACCTTCGGCGAGCATGCAGTTGTATGACGCCGACTTATTAACCCGGCATATAAAGGCGAGTCAGGGTGAGCTAACCGATTACATGCCTTCTTACGCCGTTTACACGGGTTATCAAATTGTCTATGCACAGCAAGATGTCATAATACCTGATGGGTTTGAATGGCCTGATGGTTGCGTGGATTTACCCAATTTTGGCGTTATGTGTCGCACAGGGCAGCCTGTTTGCAGTATTATTGCCCACCAAAAGCAGGCGCATTTAGTAATGAATGCGCTACAGATTAAACAATTTAACTTACAAAAGGTTTTTAACACCCATGGAATATAAAGCTAGCGT
>CAIUYS010000057.1 GCA_903903365.1 uncultured Methylococcaceae bacterium | reverse complement strand
GTTCTGGGACAGTATCACGCGAGCCTCATCGGTTTTGTTTTGGCGCGATAAATCCAGCGTCTGTTCAATCCCTGATATATATGTTTTATAAGCGGCAACATCTTCAGCCAGCAACTGCCTGTCCTGGTCGATGACAATACAGCTTTTGCCCATGCAACCATCTATTTCAAATTTTTTCAGGGCAGCAGCGACCGCATCTTGCGCTTCCTTTATCTTGACTTCAATAGCCGCTACCTTGCTCGGATCGTTATTCAACACATGACGATAGATACGGACCCGCAGGCGACCAAGAGATACAGAGGCATCATCCAGCAGTATAAAACTGGGAAGAACGTTGGTATTGGCGTAATTGGTTTTATCATATACCTCGCTCATCTTGTTTTGTCCTAGCCAGGCCAGCGCTACTAAACCCAAAATGGCGGAAGTGATCAGAAAAATCATCTTTCTAACAATGGTCATTTTCATTTATTTATTCCTCTAAAAATTAAAAATGCATGGATATGACGAACGCAGCAAAGCCGATCCTAAACATGCATGAAGGTATCTCAATATTAAATTTCGTTGATATCATTACCCATTTCGTATCCAGCGACTTGTTTGAGCTGTGATAATTCTTTTACCGAAAGGACCCGGTTAATATTTAATAAAATAATAAACGCGTCGCCAACCCGGCCCATTGCCTGAATAAAATCAGTCCGAATATCAGCGCCAAAATCGGGGGGCGGCACAATATTGGCCTCAGGAATTTCAAGTATTTCATCAACCGCATCGACCAGCATGCCCAGCAACTGGGCGTCATCCTTATATTCCACCTGCACCAGCACAATACAGCTGCGTTTGGTTATTTCGCTGCTGTGCCGCCCAAGGCGCGCAGACAAATCAATCACCGGCACCACATTTCCCCTTAGATTGATAACGCCACGAATATAATCGGGTGTCATCGGAACGTCAGTAATGGTGTTGATTTCGATAATTTCCTTTACATCTAAAATACTGATTGCCAGATTCTCATTGCCAGCCTGAAAAGTCAGGTACTGGCGCAATTGATCATGGACCACTAAGTCGGTTTTATTTACTTTTTGTTGTATTAATTGATTCATGGCTGATTCTACCTGTCAAAAGCGTTCAAAATCGTTTTCATTAAATTCAGGTTTTGTGCCGCCGGCTTTACTACCTGACATGGGTTTGGTGGGGGATTTTAAAGTCCCTGCTGAACTAAAATGACCTGTATTTTTGGCATTGGTTTTTTGGGATGCCTTTGCCGTTTTGCCCGTTGGTTTGGCTTGACCGTGTTGGGCGTTAAGGGCTCGGTTTTGGTTGGCGTCAACTTTAAAAAACGCCATAACCTGTTGCAGTTGAAGGGCCTGACCACTAAGTTCTTCTGCAGTAGCGGCAAGCTGTTCGGAACCGGAGGCATTTTGTTGCGCGGCTTTGTCCAGTTGGCCTATGGCATCACTGATTTGTCCAATGCCTTGCGCCTGTTCCTCTGAGGCTGAGGTGATTTCATCGACCAAGTCTGCGGTTTTTTGGATCTTGGGCACCATTTTTTCGAGGAGTTCACCGGCATCTTCGGCAATCTTGACGCTGTTTTTAGCGAGGCTATTAATCTCTTGTGCGGTTATCCTGCTGTTTTCTGCCAACTTTCTGACTTCGGCGGCGACTACGGTAAAGCCCTTACCATGATCACCGGCCAAAGCAGCTTCAATTGCCGCATTAAGCGATAACAAATTGGTTTTATAAGCAATATCTTCAATCAGGCTGATTTTTTCGGCAATTTCGCGCATGGCATCGACGGTGCGTTTGACTGCCAGTCCGCTATTGGCGGCTTCGCCGGCCGCGGTTGCTGACATGCCTTTGGTTAGCTTGGCGTTATCGGCGTTTTGTTTGACTGAAGAACTTAACTCATCAATGGACGCGGTGGTTTCTTCAACACCTGAGGCCTGTTCGGTAGCACTTTGACTAATGGCCTGCGCCGTGGCACTGATTTGCTGTGAGGCACTGCCCAAGGCATCAGAATTGGTGCGAACTTGTTGCACAACACTGCTGAGTTGGTCGCGCATGGTTTGTAAGGCACTGGCCAGAACGCCGATCTCATCTTTCTGGTCAATATCAATTCGGGCGGTTAGATCACCTTTTGACAAGGATTCGGCAAATTTAACACCCAAAATAATTGGCCTGGTAATCATGGAAGCTAACACTATCGCAATAATAACCCCCAGGACTATCGCAAGAATGATAGTAACAATAATGATAGTATTGGCTTGGCTGACCAATTGCTCGGCCTCGGTACGGGCTGCTCCCAACTGGTTGTAGCCGGCCGCTTCAGCATCTTGGGCCTGTTTGATAACATTGCTGCC
>CAIUYS010000056.1 GCA_903903365.1 uncultured Methylococcaceae bacterium | reverse complement strand
CTGGGATTCATAGTTGCCGAGGCGTTACTTTGCACGACTGTCACACCTTTGCTAACCCCTGTTTTGTATATGCTGACCTCAACGATGATGTATGTTTCTTATAAGAGTATTTTTGAGGTCAGTAAGCCATCGTTATAATTTAGATTTTATCGTTTTATTGAGCTGTCATTATTAGGTGCGTATTTATCAATACGCGCTTATAATCAGCGAAAATCCAAATTGCAGGGTTTTACACTTAATGTTTAAGCCGCATGTTGCCAAAATTCCAGCACTTTCGACGCATAAGTAACGTTTCATCTTGATGTCATATCAATAGGTTACCGTTTCACTTTATAGCTGGTTTTCCATTGTTCCTCGTTATGTAAAAGCCACCCTGCGCAGTCACCGCAAAAAGCCTTATGCAAAAATTACCATCAAAAAACAGGATCACACTTCATTGCTTATGAAATATCCGGCCCTCGTCACGTTGCATTATTATGGGGAATGTCAATTAAACCCAAAACGCTCAGAGTTTTTAAACTGGATGAGGATTTTAAAAATGCTGCTGTTGTGCGCAGTATTCTCAGCCACGTCAACGCAAGCCGAGAACTATCCGGATTTAAATGATGACAGCGAATTTTCAGTCATGAAAACATTGTCTGATCATGGCTGGCACAACCTGAAAGATGAGCGCTGGAATCTTTACTCGCAGGGAACTTATATTTCGAGCTTTAAACAGGCATTCCCGGCAGCCTATACTAATTTTAACGATTCGCCCAATTCATTATTACCCGATGCAGAGCGTGGCTTTACAGGAACAGTTACCTTTTATGCGGGGCTTAAAGGATGGACTGGCGCGGAATTTTATTTGGCACCGGAAATGATTTCTGAACGACCGCTTTCTGGATTAAAAGGGATAAGCGGAGCTATTCAAAACTTCGAGCTACAAAAAAATGGTGCGGCACCTGCCACCTGGTATCCGTCGAGAGCCATTTACAGGCAAACGGTTTCACTGGGAGGCACACAAAGTAACGTTAAATCCGGACCTATGCAATTAGCAGGGACTGTCAACAGTCGCCGCTTTGTTTTTACCGCAGGTACTTTTAGCATTCTCGACATGTTTGATAAAAACACCTATGCCGGGGATCTTCGCCGTCAATTTGTAAATATGGCATTTTTGGCCAATGCTGCCTACGACTTTGCTGCCGATGCACGGGGCTATACGACAGGATTGGTGGGCGAATTTTATTTTGATGATTGGGCTTTTCGATTTGCGCGAATTGCCGGCCCTAAAAATCCTAACGATTTATTCCTGAATTTTCAGATGCTAAGTAACTATGGCGATCAGGTAGAATTGGAACATAAACATGTTATTAAAAACCAGCCAGGGGCAATAAAAATTCTGGGTTATAGAAATAAGGAAAAGTCCGGGAGTTATACGGATGCCATTGCGGCATTCCAGGCTGATCCAACAAAGAATGCAACGACTTGCACGGGCTATAATTATGACTCTGGCAATGCTAATGCACCTGATCTTTGTTGGGCCAGAAAATCGAATATAAAAATGGGTATCGGCATCAACATGGAGCAGGCCATTACTGAAGATATAGGCCTCTTTTTCAGAGGCATGTATTCGGATGGTAAAACTGAAGTTTATTCTTATGTGCCCGCAGATCGATCATTATCTTTTGGTACGGCCATAAAGGGGATGCGTTGGGGGCGGGAAAAAGATTCAGTAGGACTGGGCTATGGACAGAGTTGGATTTCAAGTCAACACATCGCCTATCTCAATATGGGCGGGGTTGACGGATTTATCGGTGACGGTAAGATCAATTACAAACCGGAGCATGTTGTCGATATTTACTACCAATGGCATGTCGTCAAATCGACCTGGCTAACTTTTGACTATCAATATTTAGTCAATCCTGCTTACAACGCTGATCGTGGCCCCGTTAACATCTATAATGCCCGAGTGCATTTTGAATTTTAATGCCTGTTCAAATGAACCACAAACAGGTTGATTTACACCTATGGACATTGTTTGGCCTTCTGATGTATTGAAAATATAAGCTTATTAACCTGCAAAATCAGCCTGTTATAAAATAATAGAGGCTTGGCACGGTAATCGCTTTCAGATACCTTTTACAAGCGGGTTAACGGGTATTACCGTTAAGCTGATGATTCATTTCACCAGACTCTTTAAATCTTAAATGTTTTTCATTTAGATAAAATTCATGAATAAAAAATTTTTAAAATTAACAGCCTCTGGGCTGTTGTTAAGCTTTCTTCTGGCGTTTAATGTCTACGGACAAAATCAGGCGCTCTCGCTGGATGAAGTCCTGTCGATTTTTTATCAGCGCAATCTCGATTTGATTGCCGCTCAATACAATATTGATCAATCTTTCGCACAAGCCGTCATTGCCGCAGCAATCCCCAACCCAACGGTTGGCTTTCAGGTTGGCGAGCTCAGTAGCAGTAATCTCAATAAGGGTTCCGGCGCAACAGGCTGTAACCATGACGCAAACGTTTCCTGCGGCGCTGCCGAGTATTATTCGTTTAGTCAGTTGATTGAAGTAGCCGGTAAGCGTGGCTTGCGCATACAAAGCAGCGGTTTTGCAACACAAGCGGCGGAAAGCGATTTCCGCGATGCCGTGCGTATTTTTTCCAACATGGTCAGGCATGCCTACTATCAGTTGTTACAAATGCAAAAAAACCGCTGGTTGGCTCAGGAAATTGTCGATCATTACGAGGTTATTACCAAAGCCAACAACCTGCGAATGAAAAGCGGCGATATTTCCGAGTCCGATTTCCTGCGGGTTAAAATGGAAGCCATGCGTGCGCAATCGGATCTTGATAATGCATACACGGCTGTAGAAATGGCGCAAGCTGATTTGGCGGTTATTTTACGTTGGCCGGATAAAAGTTTGCAATTTGAAGCCAAAGAGCAATGGCCTGAAGTTAAAAGCATTGGCCAAGGTCTTCCGAAAGAAGCGTTGATTACCAAAGCCTTGGAGCAACGCCCGGATTTACAGGGCGACAAATTGCGTGCAGACCAAGCAGACCGAGAATTGGAATTGGCGAGGCGACTCAAATACCCCGACGTTACCATCACTGGCGGCTATGCGCATGATCCCAGCAACAATGCACTTAACACGGGTTTCGTAGGGGTCAGTGTACCATTACCGTTATTTTATCAATATCAGGGCGAAGCCGATAAAGCGGCCGTCAATTTAAATCAGAGCCGACTGGTTGCGCAGCAGACAGAACTCGGCATTCGCAACGATGTTATCAGTACGTTGGCGGCGTGGAACAGTGCCAGCAAAATAGTGCAGCGGTTCAGGGAGGGTTTGCTTGACGATGCTCGGACGGTAAGAGATAGCTCGGAACTGGCCTACAGCAAAGGTGCCACCAGTGTGTTGGATTTTATCGAAGCCCAGCGCAGTTATAAAAATGTAATGCGTGATTATTATGCGGCAGAGATTAACCGCGCCAATGCTTATTACGATTTGGAAAAATCGCTGGGGGTGGAATTGGATGTTGATAAAGCGCCGGTCGCCCATAACAAGCAAAACCAGGCAAGCTTACAAAAGTAGCCGATTTTCGGGCGTAGCACGCCCAAATCCAAGAATTAGGCTGTGCAGATAATGGATATGAATAAACAAATGGTTCATAAAAGAACAAAATGGGTTTTATGCGGCTTGTTGCTAACGGTAATGTTAACAGCCTGTTCCGATTCAACTGATAAAAGCCAGCCGGTTCCGCAACCACCCAAAGTGAAGGGCGAAGTGCATTTGGCGCCGGACTCGCCGAAAAAAGCGTATGTCAAGACCGCCAGTTTAAGCTTGACTCAGCACCCCTTGCTGGAGCCGTTGACCGGAAAAATAACCTATAACGAAAGTGTAACCTCTCGGATTAGTTCGCCGGTCGCCGGTCGGGTTATCGGCACGCCGGTTGCCTTTGGTACTCAGGTTCAAGCCGGATCGGTATTACTGCAACTGGACAGTCCTGATGTCGCCGCTGCCGAAGCGGATTATGCCAAGGCACAAGCAGGATTAACGCTGGCCAGCCATGCCTTGTCTCGTCAGCAAGAGCTTTATGCCGGTAAAGCCGCAGCCCAAAAGGAACTGCAACAGTCGCAAAACGATTTTAATGATGCCCGCAGCGAGGTGCAGCGTGCCCAGAATCGACTGAAAAACCTGCACATAAGCGCGGGGCAAAGTAATGGTCAATTCGCTTTGCGCTCGCCGATATTGGGCGCAGTGGTTGAGCGCAATGTCAATCCGGGCATTGAAGTGCGCCCCGATCGTGATGGGCCTTTATTTGTAGTATCCGATACTAAAAAACTAACGCTGTTGATGGCGGTTTTTGAAGTCAATCTGAGCAAGATAAAATTGGGGCAAAAGTTATCGATTTCTGTCCCGGCTTATGGCAACGAGATTTTTCCTGCTACCGTGCAGTACATCGGTCAAGTGCTGGATGAGAAGACGCGTACCGTACAAGTGCGTTGCGATCTGCCTAATACCGATGGCCGTTTATTACCCGGCATGTATGCGACCATCACCGTGGAAAGTAATCCCGACGATAAGGCTATCGTGATTCCGCTGACGGCTGTTTTTACCGAGGGTGATGCTGATTATGTATTTATTGCTATCGACGAAAATCATTATCAGCAACGCGCGGTTGAAATTGGTCTGCGACTTAAAGACAAGGCCGTTATAACTCAAGGCTTGCAACCTGATGAACGGGTGGTGACTGATGGCGCCTTAACGCTGCGTGCCGAAGAAGAAGTCGAAAACAGTAGCGACAAGCCTTAGACCGGCACGGGAAATATTGACATGATCGAACATCTTATTGCATTTTGCCTGCAACAGCGGCTGATGGTTATCGGCGCGACCTTGGCTATTGCCATTTCCGGCGTCATCGCCTTTGAAGAACTACCGGTACAGGCATTTCCCGATGTGCAAAACGTCTTTGTACAGGTGGTAACCCAATATCCGGGGCAAGCACCGGAAGAAGTTGAAAAACTGATCTCGTTGCCCATTGAGCGGATAATGAACGGTTTACCGCATCTGATGAGTATGCGGTCGGTATCTATCTTTGGCTTATCGGTAGTGACCCTGACTTTTGATGACAGCGCCGAAGATTATTTCTCCAGGCAACAGGTGCTGGAACGCTTGCAAAATGCCGATATTCCGGACGACAGCAAGCCGCAGTTGGGGCCGTTATCGACCGGCGTTGGCGAGATTTTACGCTATGTCGTCGATGCCAAAAATTTGCCGTTAATTGAGCAGCGTGCTCTGCAAGACTGGGTCATTGAGCCAAAGATTCGTTCGGTTCAAGGCGTTGCCGATGTCGTCTCTTACGGCGGCGGTGTTAAAGAATATAAAGTGACTGCCAAACCGGATCGCCTGAAAAATTACAACATTGATCTTCAGCAACTGTTCGATGCCATTGCCGCCAATAATAAGAATACCGGTGGCGGCTATATTGAATATGGCGATGAAGCACTGGTGGTGAGAAGTGTCGGCTTGTTGAAATCCGCTGGCGAAATCGGCGAGATCGTCATCACGACCTTTGATGGTGTGCCGGTGCGAATCAAGGATGTCGCCGAGATCAGTGTCGGGCCGCAACCGCGTACCGGTATCGTCGGCATGAATCAGCGCGATGATGTCGTCGAAGGCATTGTCTTGCTGATTAAAGGCCGCGATGCCGTTAATGTATTGGGTGGCGTTAAAGAAAAAATACAGGAGCTTAACGATTTTGGTTTGCCGCCCGGCGTTAAAATTACCCCGATTTATGATCGCACCGAACTGGTTGGCCATACTGTGCATACGGTTGAGCACAACATGCTTGAAGGTGCGGCTCTGATCATGATTATCTTGTTGGTGTTCCTGCGTCGCTTTATGGCGGCGTTTCTGGTCACGTTAATTATTCCGTTATCACTGTTGTTTGCTTTTATTCTGGTCGATTTGGGTGGTATTTCCGCCAACCTAATTTCGCTGGGTGCCATCGACTTTGGTATTATCGTCGACAGTGCCGTGGTCTTGGTTGAAGCGGTTATGGTGCAGGTGACGCTGGATTTGCATCGCAATATGGATATTCGCCATCTGCGACAAACGTTGTTGATTACGGCGACGGAAATGGGACGACCGATTTTATTTTCAAAAGCCATTATCATCATCGCTTTTTTGCCTATTTTTACCTTCCAGCGGGTGGAAGCCAAAATTTTCGCGCCGATGGCTTATACCCTCAGTTTTGCACTGGTCGCCTCCATGCTGTTCAGTCTGACTTTTGTGCCGGCGATGCTGACTTTTTTATTGGGGCCAAGAATGGCGGAAAGCCATAATCCCTTGGTTAGTGCCATGGAGCATCATTATCGGCGACTTTTGGAATGGGTGCTTAAACATGCACGGACTGTATTTATGGCGGCAGTGGTTACGCTGGCATTAAGTTTTATGTCGGTACGTTTCATAGGCACCGAGTTTATGCCCAAATTGGATGAAGGCAATATCTGGTTGACCATTACCTTGCCCACCCCGGTATCGCTGACCACTGCCAAAGAGTTTGAGCGCAAAGTGCGCGATAAACTGGAAACATTTTCCGAAGCCAAAATGGTCTTGACCCAGTTGGGTCGTCCGGAAGATGGTACCGATCCCAAAGGTTTCAATAATCTTGAAGTGCTGATTGATCTTAATCCTAAAGATACCTGGCGTTACAAGAAAAAAGATGAACTGGTGCAGGCGATGGATAAGGAGCTGTCTATCTTTCCGGGTATTCTGACCAACTTTTCGCAGGTGATTCAAGATAACGTTGAAGAGGCCATTTCCGGTGTGAAAGGTGAAATTGCCATCAAAATATTTGGCAGCGATTTAAAAACCCTGCAAGACAGAGCTGATCAGGTGACTCATATTCTTGCCTCAATTCGGGGTGCGACCGATGTGGCTGCAGAACAGCAAGCCGGTTTGGCACAAGTGATGGTGGATATCGACCGTGCCAAAGTCTCCCGTTACGGCATCAATGTGGCCGATGTCGAGCGTGTCATGGAAATCGGTATGGGCGGCAAGGCGGCCTCCACGTTTTTGGAAGGCGAACGGCGTTTTGACATTACCCTGCGCTATGAAGAAAATGCCCGTAACTCAGTGGCGGGTCTTGAAAACCTGACCGTGCAAACGCCGGACGGCCCCCGTATTCCGTTGTCGGAACTGGCCATGATTAAAATTAATCAGGGTGCTTCCCGGATTAGTCGGGAAGACAATATGCGCCGGATTGCCATTAAATGTAATTTGATCGACCGCGATCAAGGCAGCTTTGTCGCTGAAGCCCAGCAAAAAGTTAAGGCTCAAGTGGATTTGCCGCCGGGTTACCGTATTGTTTGGAGCGGACAGTTTGAAAATCAGCAACGGGCGATGAAGCGCCTGGCGGTCATCGTGCCCATCAGTCTGGGCTTAATCTTTGTGTTATTGTTCTGGGCTTTTATGTCGATAAAAAATGCGCTGCTGATTCTCATGAACGTGCCTTTCGCGATGATCGGTGGTATCCTGATTTTGTTGGCGACAGGGATTAATCTCAGTGTGTCGGCCGCTGTTGGTTTTATTGCACTATTTGGCATTGCCGTACAAAACGGGGTGATTTTGGTATCGCAATTAAATAAATTGCGCAGGGAAGGTCAATCGCTGCACGATGCCATTGTTAATGGCTCGGTCAGTCGTCTTAGACCGGTTGTGATGACGGCGATGATGGCAATGCTGGGGCTGTTTCCTGCGGCACTTTCGACCAGTGTGGGTTCGGAAACGGCAAAGCCTTTCGCCGTGGTGATTATTGGCGGATTGCTGACTGCAACCCTGTTGACGTTAACATTATTACCCGCGCTGTACCGCTATTTTGCCGAACCTGACGAACTTTAAAGGAAAAACATGAAAGAAATACGTGCCTTCATTCAACCACACAAGCTCGGCCATTTAACGATGGCCTTGTTGGAAATTCCAGGTTTCCCCGGCATGACAATTATTGATTGCGATGGTTTTGGACGCGAACGAACTCAGCATACTCAGGATTACAAGCCCTTTCTGTCTAAAAAACGCATTGAAATTTTTGCACCTGAAAATTTGGTGGAAATTATTTTTGAAACCATCATGCAGGCTGCCCATAGCGGACAGCATGGCGACGGCAAAGTGTATATTTTGGATGTGCTTGAGGGTGGCCGAATCAGTAACGGTAAAAGAGATTCTGATTTGGGGTAGTTACCTGCGTATCAAAAAGCATATCACCACGAAGACACGAAGGACACGAAGAAAAAGCAAAGAAATTAGAGTGTCCTTTATTTATGCACGAAAGCAGTGAACAGTTCTTTTTATAAAACGTGAGTAACCTGACATCAACAGGATACATTGATGTTAAGGAATGCTAACTGCCCCGGTTTAATTTGGTAGCCAAGAGATGCGTAGAGCAACGCGAAACCCATCGGATAAAGAATTAACTATGATGGGTTTCGGCTATCGCCTCTACCCATCCACACGCTTTCGGCATTATTTACGGTGCTGGAAACGCCTTGTTCTTTCTTGCACTCGAAAAACCTTATTCCTAAATCCAAAGTTTCTGGTACTTAATCTTCCAACTGCTGAATGCCATCCAACAGCCATTTGGGTTGGATGCTGATTTTAGGTTTAACAAAATGCCATACTTCTCTGATTTGTTCGGTTTGGCCGTTGATGTCTTCGCGCATGATGGCGTCAAACAGCACAACCGCTTCAAGTTCTGAACCGATTTCCCTGACTTCCAGTAATTCTGCGTCCAGTTTGAGTATATCGGTATGATTTTCAGTGGCTGATGCTTTGATTTGCGCCTGGATTTCAGCAAATACTTTATCCGTTGATAAGCCCCTGATTTCTGAAAGATCCTTATCATCCCAAGCTTTCTGCAGGGTGGTAAACGCTATTTTAGCGCCTGACAAAAAAGCCTGCTGGTCAAAGCCGGCTGGAATTACGACGGGTTTGTTGCTGTCAGTAGAAGTATGAAAATCCGAATCTGCTGACGATTTTTTATCTTTACTAAATAACAGATCAGTATTAAATCCCGCCGGAGTACTTTGAGCCGGTTGCGCTTCGGAGTCATTATTTGCAGTGCGGTCGTAAGCAGGTCGTTGAGTGGCGCGTGCTTTGGCGGCAAATAATTTATACAGTAAAAAAGCCACTCCGCCCAACACCAGAATATCCATCAGGTTAAAGTTTTCAAAAGCGCCGCCAAAGAACAGCGAACCTAATAAGCCCCCTAAGGCCAAACCTCCCAACATACCCATTAAGCCGCCACGATTGGCCATGCCTTGTCTTGCGGTCTGATTTTGAGCGGTTGCTTGTTGTTGGCTGGCAGAACGACTTGGCGGTATTGCCGAGCGTTTATAGGGTGCGCTGTAAGATGAGCGTCCGCCAAAAGAACCGCCGCCGCCAAAACGTTTGGCATCAGCATCCGACATGCCGCCCACGCTTAACGATAACGCAATTAAACAGAAAGCAATAAGACTGGTATATTTGTTCATACAATCACCGGGTTAAATTAATGTGTAAGTTTATGCAGACTATCCATTTTATGCACCTTTCGGGGCTATGAAAATCTGCTTTAGGCAAGTTTTTCAGGTTCAATTAATATTTGAGCTTATAATCAACCCTTAACTTTAGTCATCAGGTTGTTAATTGTTTCTTATTAATATAGCATTGTTCGCATGTTTTCAACACTTCGCAAATATCTAGTTGTTTTTCTGACGCTGTTGCAATTCATTGCACCGTTGGTACATGCCCATGCGGGTGGGTCGGGTTCAATGCCGGGTTTGCATGTTCCAGGCCTTGAGTACTTTAGCGCAGAGCATAACACGCCACCCGCCCAACTGAAGATGTTGTCATACAACAACACGGTGGAGGGTATGCTTGTCGCTGTTGATATTGGTGTTAAGCAAAGCCAAATCAATCTGGCTAGCGATTCAGCCCTTCATTATTATCTACCCCAACAGGCGTTTGTTTTTAATGATGCAGACTTACGGTTTGATGCCCATTTTTCTTCACCGTCTCAGCAGTTGGTTTACTGTTTATTGATGCCATCACCCCCACTGCGTGCTCCGCCTGCGCACTAAATTTTCCTTCGTTATCCAGGGACGCGATTACACTCGTCTTTTTAATCAGATCTCTATCCATAACGCGGTGTAACCGCATTGAGCTTATCTTATGTTTTCTTTAAACCTTTCCGGAAAACGTGTGCCCAGGCTCCTGCTGGGTCATGTTATCTTTTCTTTGGCAAGTATGCTACTTGTTGCAAGACCTGCTCATTCCCAAGATCCGAGCTGGGAACGGGATACTTCAATACGGGTTGTTGATCATCTTGATCCTATTGTCGTTGATGCCTCGTTGACGCTGCCCAAGCTCGTTGATTTAACCATGCAAAAATACCCCGATACTGCCTGGCTTACAGCTTTGGAAGAAGAGGCCGCAGCCATTTCGGAGCGCAGTAAAAGTTGGGTTGCCGGTTCATCACAAGCCATTGTCGGCTATCAGTCGATATCCACTTTCAAACTGAATTATGCAACCGGTAATGTGCAGGTGCCGCTCTGGAATATAGGTCAGCGTGACGCGGAACATAAACTGGCCAATCAGGCCGAAACCAGTGCCGAGTCACAAGCCGTGGGTGTTAAATTACGGGTTGCCGGTTTGGTCAGGATCGCTTTGTGGAATATGTCGCTGGCAAAAATTCGTTATGAGCAAGCGCAAGCGGAGTTGGGTATTTATGAAAAATTATTGGAGACTATTAAGCGTCGCGTTGAATTAGGGGATTTACCCCGCGCGGATGAATTATTGGCGCAAACCGAGTTATTGCAAAAACGTTCCGTATTTACAATGGCCGAAGCGGAATTAATGCATGTACGCAAACGTTATAGCTCCATTACCCAAATGAATAAAGTGCCGAGTATTTATGAAGAAAACCTGGTGGCTTTAAAAGAAATCGAGAAAACTCATCCCGTTTTGGTCGCTATTAATAGCCAGATTGAGAGTAAGCAAGCTCAGATTAATGCCATTAAATCGATAGGGTCAGGTCAAAGCAATGTTATCGCCGGTATCTTAAGCGATGAGGGTTATGATCCGCGCAGTAACCATGCTGAATTTTTTAATGTCGGCGTTAGCATACCTTTTGGCGGTAGCGCACACATACAGCCACACATTGCGGCAGTCAATGTTGAATTAAACCGCTTAATCGCAGAGCGTGAACAGCTTTACCGCGATTTGGAATTGGCACATCACGAAGCCGAGCATAATCTGGAAGTTAATCGAGTCGAATTGGGCACGGCTAATGAGCAGAAAAAAGTGTCAGAAGAATTGTTAACCATGACACAGCTGGCTTTTTCTGTGGGTGAAATTAATTTGTTGGATTTATTAAAAATTCAGTCCCGAACCCAACAAGCCATTCTCAATGCGAAAGAACGTGCCGTCATGTTACAGCGAGACAAGGCACTTTATAACCAGGCAGTAGGAGTTATGCCATGAAATTGTATCAATTTTTACTGTTATTAAGTTTTACAGGGGGGGCGGCGCTGTTTTGTCCACCGGTATTCGCTGAAAATACGATTAAGCTATCGCAGGATAATGTAAATAATTTAGGCATCACCTTGGGTAAACTGGAGTCTGTCAAACAAATCCCTGTATTAACGGCGCCTGCCAAAGTGGTGGTTCCTCCAACCAATGAGTATGTGGTCAGTGCGTCCCAAGCCGGAGTCATCACTACCTTAAAGGCGGCGGTTGGCGATAACATTAAAAAGGGTGAGGTATTAGTCCAGCTTAACAGTCCCGATTTGCTGTCCATGCAGCGCCTGTATCTTAAATCGCTGAGTGATATGCAATTAGGATCGCTGGCTTATGAGCGCGATAAAAAACTCTTGGGTGACGGCGTTATTGCCGAAAGACGCTGGCAGGAAACTCGTAGCCAATACAATGCCTTTGTTTATGATGTGAATGAGCGCAAGCAATTGCTAAATATCGCAGGGATGACCCTCCCCGAAATTGAAAGCTTGGGACAAACCCATCAGTTAAGCAGCCAGCTCAATGTACATTCGCCTATTTCAGGTGTAGTGATGGAGCGCATAGCGATAGCAGGCGAGCGGGTCGACATGTTGGCGCCGTTATATCGCATTGCCAATCTGAGCGAACTTTGGTTGGAGATTAATATTCCCCAAGAGCGCATTGGCAGCATTAAAGTGGGTGATCAGGTTCTGATTGACAATACTCCCATCAGCGCAAAAATAACGTTATTGGGGCAAAGTGTTAATCCGGAAAATCAAACACTACTGGCGCGAGCTATTATCGTTACTCAACAAGCACTTGGGAGCCAATCTGTCGTACGTCCGGGACAAACCATTAATACCCGGATTGTTCAAACCACTAAAAGCATGGCCTTTAAGGTGCCCAATACGGCCATTGCCCAAAATGAAGGCCACTATTTTATTTTTATTCGTAACGCGGATGGTTTTAAAGTCAGTCCCGTTACTGTTATAGGCAAACAGGGAAATGAATCCATTATTAGCGGCGATTTTACCGGTGATGAGGCGATTGCCAGCAAGGGTGCCGTGGCATTAAAAGCTAACTGGTTGAGCTTGGGGAGCGCTGAATAATGGCTGGCCTGATTCGCTTTGCGTTAAGCCAGCGCTTATTGATGATGATAGTGGTATTACTGCTATCCGGTGGCGGCTACTATGCTTTTAAAAATATTCCTATTGATGCCTTTCCCGAAGTGTCACCCACTCAGGTAAAGATTATCGTCAAAGCCCCCGGTATGACACCCGAAGAGGTTGAAGCCAGAATAACTGCACCCATAGAGGTTGAGTTGCTGGGTATTCCGCACCAAACCATGTTGCGTTCTATTGCCAAATACGCCTTAACGGATATTACGGTTGATTTTGCAGAAGGTACGGATATTTTCTGGGCGCGGCAGCAGATTGCCGAACGCTTAAATACGATGTGGGGCAACTTGCCCGCAGGCGTTCAAGGCGGCATTGCGCCGATGACGACACCTTTAGGCGAAATGTTTATGTTTACCATTGAGGGCGGCGATTTAAGTTTAATGGAACGCCGTGATTTACTGGATTGGGTGATTCGTCCGGCCCTGCGAACGGTTTCAGGGGTTGCCGATGTTAATTCCTTGGGGGGGGCGGTCAGAAGCTTTGAGGTCATTCCCGATAATACCCGACTATCTGCACGAGGCATCAATATCGATAAGCTGATGCAAGCGTTAAAAAACAATAACCGTAATGACGGGGCAGGGCGTATGACCGACGGTGAGGAAGCCCTGATTGTGCGGGCTGAAGGCCGAATTAAAACCCTGGATGATGTCAGTACCATCGTTGTGGATAATAAAAACGGCACGCCCATTACCGTAAGCGATATCGCCGAAGTTAAAATTGGTGCGCTGACGCGCTACGGCGCAGTGAGTAAAAACGGTGAAGGCGAAGCAGTTACCGGATTGGTGCTTAGTTTACGCGGCGCTAATGCCCGCCAAACGATTGTCGGAATCGAGGAAAAACTGGCTCAAATTAGCCAAGCGT
>CAIUYS010000055.1 GCA_903903365.1 uncultured Methylococcaceae bacterium | reverse complement strand
TTTAATAATGGCCCAAACTTTGTCAGCAGGCGCATTGATAGTGATTTGTTCTTCGGTTTTTTGACGCACAGGCCCATGTGCATGGGTAGTCGCCGTAAACAAGAACAGGATAGCTGACGCAATTAACGTAATTTTCTTCATAATAACTCCAAAACGTGAACACAAATACCAAGCGAGGCATTATATATCAATCTTCAAATTTTTAAGTCTTGATTCTGGTGACAAGCAATAAGCGTAGGCCGGAATAAGACCACCCAAGCCTGTCCTGAGCTTGTCGAAGGGCGTAGCGCGTGGTGGCGTTTCCGGCATACTCATACAAAATGCCGGAAACGCTTATTCTCGCTTGCGCTCGAAAAGCCTTATTCCGGCCTACGCCTGCAAGCGCAAGTTGTTTTAAAAGCTGGAGTGCAATCGCTCCAGCTATTGCCTTTAAAAACAGCTAAAGCGGTTTTACTCCACTTGTATGCTTAACTTAACGGCATTGTCCCTCTTTTTCAAAAAGGGACTGAATAATTACGAAAAAGCCGTTACTTTTCGAAAGTTAAAAGGAGATTGTCAGGTTTTTTAACACTCAAGTCATTTAGCCTTTATTGACAAACGGCTAGTGAGCTGATATTTTCCCGATTGGCACTCGGTGTAATGGAGTGCTAATTTTTGCTTTAATTGAGGTGTGTGTGCGTAAGGGTATCCGAAATTTAAATGAACGGTCGTTGCAGTTATTAAAAACGTTGGTTGAACGTTATATCAGTGATGGCCAGCCAGTGGGTTCCAGGGTGTTGTCAACCGATTCGGCGCTAAACTTAAGCCCTGCAACCATTCGCAATGTGATGGCGGATCTGGAAGAACTGGGGCTGATTCATTCACCGCATACGTCAGCGGGGCGCGTACCGACCGTCAGCGGTTATCGCTTGTTTGTCGACAGCTTGTTAACGGTTAAACCGTTGGATACAAAAGAGTTGGCGAGGCTATATGAAGGCTTGTCGGAAAATGAAGACGCCGGCACCATGATCGGGGCTGCGTCAAGATTGATTGCCGATCTTACCCAAATGGCCGGCGTAGTCACGCTACCCAGAAGAGAGCTGGTCTGCTTGCGACATATTGAATTTTTGCCTTTATCGCATCAGCGCGTACTGGTTATTTTTGTTACCAACGAACAGGAAGTTCATAACAAAGTAATTCATACCGACAAAGCATTTGGTGCTTCTGAATTGCAACAGGCGGGCGCGTATCTTAATTCAATTTATTGCGGCCATAGCCTGACCGCAGTGCGTGCTGCCGTTTTAAAAGAGCTGCAAGCGGATCAGGAACGCATGAATCAGGCGATGCTGGATGCGATTAAGATGGCGCAATTGACGTTTGAATCGGGCGACGAGCAAGATGATTATGTGCTGGCGGGGGAAACCAATCTAATGGGTTTTTCCGAGTTGTCAGACCGGAATCATTTAAAGAAACTGTTTGAAGCGTTTAGTCAAAAGCAGGATGTGATTCATTTGCTGGATCAATCCATGAAAGCCGAAGGGGTGCAGATTTTTATCGGCGAAGAATCCGGTTATCAGGCCTTTGATCATTGCAGTCTGGTTACTTCTTCTTATTCGGTTAATGACGAAGTAGTCGGCGTGCTCGGCGTTATCGGGCCAACGCGCATGGCTTACGAAAAAATCATTCCGTTTATCGATGTGACAGCAAAATTATTAGGTGCAGCCTTGAATCCAAAAACATCGACCCCATGATAAGTAACAATATTTCTTTGTGCATTTAAGCGCGTTACCACCACTAGAGTTAAGGAACCAAAAAGATGAGTATTGATCAGGAAACACCTGAATCGCAGGTTGATAGTGCTGTTGAATCAGGGGCTGAAACTGAAATCGTCAATGAAGAGCACGCACACACTGAAGTGGGCGAGCATGAATATACCATTGAAGAGCTGAAACAAGAACTGGAAGAAGCCAAACAAAAAGCGCACGAGTCTTGGGATAAAGCCGTTCGCACCCAGGCGGAAATGGAAAACCTGAGAAGAAGAACTCAAAAGGATCTGGAAGATGCCCATAAATTTGCCTTAACCAGTTTTGGCAAAGCCTTACTGCCGGTATTTGACAGTCTGGTTTTGGGCTTGCAAGCGGCAACCGGCGATAGCGAGGACGTAAAAAAATTCAGGGAAGGCAGTGACTTAACGATTAAACAGTTTGAAGCCTTGTTTGAAAAATTTAATATCGTTGCCATTGATCCTTTGGGACAACCTTTTAACGCGGAACACCATCAAGCGATGATGATGCAAGAAGTAGAAGGTGCAGAACCCAATACCGTCGTTAACGTGTTTCAAAAAGGTTATGTCCTGAATGGACGTTTACTAAGACCCGCGATGGTCGTGGTGGCAAAAGCCGCAGAAAAACCGTCAGAAGATAATGCGTAGGCTTGAACACTTTAAAACAGCCCCCATATCGACCCTAACTTTTACATTTTTTATACAAATTCAGTCTGGAGCATTCAATGGCTAAAATAATTGGCATAGATTTAGGAACAACCAACTCGTGTGTTGCTGTGTTGGAAAACGGCGTAGCAAAAGTAATTGAAAATAGTGAAGGTGCGCGTACTACGCCTTCCATTATTGCTTTTAGCAGTGATGATGAAGTGTTGGTAGGCCAGTCGGCAAAACGCCAAGCGGTTACCAATCCAAAAAACACCCTGTTTGCCATTAAACGTTTGATCGGTCGTCGTTTTAAAGATGATGTCGTACAAAAAGACATCAAAATGGTACCTTATTCAATCGTTGAAGCAGAAAACGGTGATGCATGGGTAGAAGTGCATGGCAAAAAAATGGCCTCGCCAGAAATTTCAGCCCGCATTTTAATGAAATTAAAAAAAGACGCCGAAGCTTATTTAGGCGAAGCAGTAACCGAAGCGGTTATTACTGTTCCTGCTTATTTTAATGACTCACAACGTCAAGCCACTAAAGATGCAGGTCGTATTGCCGGTTTGGAAGTTAGACGTATCATTAACGAGCCCACTGCCTCTGCATTGGCATTTGGTATGGACAAGCCTAAAGGCGATACCAAAATTGCCGTTTATGATTTGGGTGGCGGTACTTTTGATATTTCCATCATTGAAATTGCTGAAATTGATGGCGAACATCAATTTGAAGTATTATCAACCAATGGTGACACTTTCTTGGGTGGCGAAGATTTTGACTCAAGAGTTATTGAGTTTCTTGCCGCTGAATTTAAAAAAGAAAGTGGCGTAGATGTTCACAATGATCCTTTGGCACTGCAGCGTTTAAAAGAAGCGGCAGAAAAAGCCAAGATCGAATTGTCTTCAAGCCAACAAACCGATGTTAACTTGCCTTACATTACTGCTGATGCGTCTGGCCCCAAGCATTTAAATGTTAAGTTGACCCGCGCCAAGTTGGAATCTTTGGTTGAAGAACTGATTAACCGTACTAAAGGCCCTTGTGAAATGGCGCTTAAAGACGCAGGTCTTAAAGCATCAGAAATCAATGATGTAATTTTGGTGGGCGGTCAAACCCGTATGCCGAAAGTGCAAGAAATGGTTAAAAGCATTTTTGGTCAAGAACCCCGTAAAGACGTCAACCCCGATGAAGCGGTCGCGTTGGGCGCTGCGATTCAGGCAGGTGTTTTGTCAGGTGATGTTAAAGATGTATTGTTGCTGGACGTTATTCCGTTGTCTCTGGGTATTGAAACAATGGGCGGTATTTTGACCAAGTTGATTGAAAAAAATACCACCATTCCAACCAATGCAGCGCAGGTCTTTTCTACTGCCGACGACAATCAAACTGCCGTGACCATTCATGTATTGCAAGGTGAACGTGAAAAAGCGTCAGCTAATAAATCACTGGGTCGTTTTGATTTGGCGGATATTCCACCAGCGTCACGCGGTGTTCCACAAATTGAAGTGTCTTTTGATATTGATGCCAACGGCATTTTAAACGTATCGGCTAAAGACAAGGCAACCGGTAAAAAACAATCGATTGTTATTAAAGCCTCCAGTGGTTTGTCAGATGATGAAGTTGATCGCATGATTAAAGATGCTGAAGCCCATGCTGATGAAGATCGCAAGTTGACTGAATTAGTCCATGCCCGCAATCATGCGGATGGAATGATTCATGCCACTGAAAAATCTTTAAAAGAATTGGCTGACCAAGTTGGTGACGAAGAAAAAACCAGCATTGAACACGCGATTGAAGCATTGAAAGAAGCGGTTAAAGGTGATGATAAAGACGCCATTGAAGCTAAAACCAATGACTTAACCGAATTATCAGGTAAACTGGCTGAACGCGTTTATGCACAAAAAGCCGGCGCTGAAGGGGGCGAAGCCCATCATGATAGTGGTTCATCACATCATCACGAAGCCGATGACAGTGTAGTTGATGCTGAATTTGAAGAAGTCAAAAAAGACTAACGCAAACCGGCAGCATTAATTCTCCTGATTTTTTTAACGGTGAATTGAAATAAAAAGCAGGTTGAGATGAAGATATTCGTCTCAATCTGCTTTTTACATGAAGCGTCAGGGAAAGATGCTTGTTTATAGATTTAGCTAAGGTTACCCTAATAAAACAGAGCCACTAAAATGTTAAGCTGTCAAACCACTAACGAAATAGTTAATTTAACATTTTCCAAAGAATTTTTAAGTGTTCCCGAATTGATTAGATTTATTGAAATCTTGCGAATTAAGGAATTAATTTCCAAAAGCCAAGTGACTCAAGACGATATAATAAAGCTTGATGAAGATCTCAAAGCCAGTTGGTGGAATAAAAACAAAGATCGATTCCTTACAAAGATCGAATGAAGCCTTAAAGTGAAACAGCGTTTGTAACGCTGTTTCTATCTTGATGACTAAAAGATGAAAGTTGGGTTATGCTAACGCGTAAATCAACTTTGTTATGTATGACAGGACGCTAATGAATATCCAAACCCTCTACGAACAAGACTTTTATTCATGGATACAACATCATGTTGCCTTACTAAAAGACTCACGATTCAACGAAATTGATGCGGCTAATCTTATAGAAGAACTGGAAGGCATGGCAAAAAAAGATGAGCGCGAGTTAATTAGTCGCCTTATTATTTTGATAGCGCACTTGTTAAAATGGCAATATCAGCCTGATATGCAAGGCAATAGCTGGTTAAGCTCGATTATTGAACAGCGTGCGCAAGTGTCATTTTTACTGGAAGATGTCCCTAGCTTAAGGAATAAAATATCGGATGCCATGCTTAGGGCCTATCCTAAAGCTCGGGAAGTTGCCGTTAAAGAAACCGGACTATCCAGCTTTCCAAGACAATGTTCATACAACGAAAACCAATTATTAGACGACAATTTTTATCCTGATAAAACGAATAGTTGATTCATTTTAAAAAATCGTTATGCAGATGTTTTCTCATAGGAACGATGCAGAATAAAAAACCCATTTATTCCGCGCCCTCATTGTGCGCGGCTACTTATAACCTCGCAGCAATGCTTTATCTCCTGAGCACCCTTTAGGAGCGGATTGAAACATGGCCACAAAAGAAGATTTTTACAAACTGCTCAACGTTGATAGAAACGCCAGTGATGCAGAAATCAAGAAAAGCTATCGCACTATGGCGATGAAGTTTCATCCTGATAGAAACGCTGACAACCCCGAAGCTGCTGAAGTTAAATTCAAGCAAATTAAAGAAGCTTACGAAATTTTGTCAGACCCCAAAAAACGTTCCGCTTATGACCAGTTTGGTCATGCCGGCGTTGATCCTTCAATGGGCGGCGGGCGTTCCGGTGCCGAAGGTTTCGGTGATATTTTTGGCGATGTCTTTGGCGATATTTTTGGAGGCGGCGGCGGACGCCAACGCGGCGGTGCGCAGCGTGGCTCTGACTTACGTTATAACCTGGAAATAAGCCTGGAAGAAGCGGTTGCCGGAACAGAAACCAAAATTCGTATTCCCGTACTGGTCGGTTGTGGCGAGTGTAAGGGATCGGGCGCCAAAAAAGGTTCAAGTCCGATTATCTGCACCACCTGTCATGGTCATGGCCAAGTCCGTATGCAGCAAGGTTTCTTTTCTGTACAGCAGGCTTGTCCTACGTGCCGAGGAACCGGCAAACAAATTAAAGACCCCTGTGGCAAATGTAACGGTCAAGGACGCGTTCAGGAAACCAAAACCTTGTCGGCCAAAATCCCTGCGGGTGTCGATACCGGTGATCGTATACGCCTGAGTGGAGAAGGCGAAGCCGGAGAACGTGGTGCTCCGTCCGGTGATCTTTATATCGAGATCCGGGTAAGAGATCATGACATTTTTACCCGTGATGGCGCCAACTTATATTGTGAAGTGCCCATCAATTTTACGACTGCCTGTTTAGGTGATGTCATACAAGTGCCTACCTTGGATGGTGAAGTAAAACTGACTATTCCGCCTGAAACACAAAGCGGAAAATCATTCAGATTGCGCGGCAAAGGTGTTAAACAGGTTAGAGGCGGTCCGGTAGGTGATTTATTGTGCAAAGTAAAAATTGAAACGCCGGTGCAACTGACCAAAGAACAAAAAGCACTGATTGCACAATTGGGCGAGTCATTGTCAAGTGGCGGTAAACAACACAGTCCCCAGGAACATTCCTGGATTGACGGTGTAAAAACCTTTTTTGACAAACTGACAGGATAAATCATGATACGTATTGCGGTAGTCGGCGCATCCGGTCGAATGGGGCATTGCTTGATCAAGGCTGCGGTGCTGGCTGATAAAACAGCGCTCGTCGTTGCCGCTTCACGTCCCGGTAGTGATGCAATAGGCAAAGATGCCGGTGAATTGGCAGGCATTGGAACGCTGGGCATTAAAGTCGTTGCTGATTTAGCGTCAGTGCTTGATCAATTTGATGTGCTTATTGATTTTACCCGTCCCGACGCGTCAATGGCTTTTATAGAAACCTGTCGGCAAGCCGGTAAAAAAATCATCATAGGCACCACCGGTTACAGCGATGCACAAAAGGCGGTGATTGCCGAGGCCGCTAAAGACGTGGCGATAGTGCTTGCACCCAATATGAGTGTAGGCGTCAATTTAGCGCTAAAATTGCTGGAAATGACAGCTAAAGTCATGGGCGACTATACCGACATTGAAATCATAGAAGCGCATCACCGGCACAAAGTTGATGCACCGTCAGGCACCGCCTTACGTATGGGTGAAGTGATTGCCGATGCCTTGGGGCAGAATTTAAAAGACTGTGCTATTTATGGCCGCGAAGGCATTACCGGTGAACGGGACAGAAAAACCATTGGTTTTTCAACCATTCGCGCCGGTGATATCGTTGGTGAACATACTGTAATGTTTGCAGATGAAGGTGAGCGCGTGGAAATTACCCATAAAGCCACCAGTCGTATGACTTTTGCCAACGGTGCGATTAGAGCGGCGGTCTGGTTGAAGGACAAAACCAACGGACTTTACGATATGCAGGATGTTTTAGGGCTTTCGTAAAAATCCATTAATTAACCCGACCGGCAATTTTCCAGACTACCCACATAAGGCAGGACAGTTTAAAGCTAAGCCTTACTGCTTGTCCCGGCTTACGTGGATGGCCATTTTATGTAACGATATCTTTGTCTTGTAGGGGCAATCCCTTGCGGTTGCCCTGCTAACATCGTGGCATTAAAGGGCAGGCGTAAAGCCCGCCCCTACAAAAAAATGTCCCGGCTTAATTTGATAGCCATTTGCCATAAGCGTTAATACCATAAAAAACCTCGTTTGGATTTTTCCAACCGAGGTTTTTTTTGCCTTTTTGTACCGACAGCAACACCTACCCAACGAGGAGAAAACAGGGTCGGTGCAATTAATGTCCATTGCACATCATCAAGTTTCAAGATACCGACACAAGCGCACAACCCAATAATTTTACAGCTATTAAAAAAATAATTAACGTCAATAAGCCTCTTATAAACCCCTCGCAGGCTTAGCCAGATACTTTTTATCACTCTGTACCTCGTCATCTTTATCACTAAATAAGATATACATATCAAAATACATCATTAAATGTCTTAGATTTTCTAAGATATAGTGAGCTCAAATTTAACACAAACAACTCGTTCATCTTTAACAGTAATGATTTGTAGGGTCACTATATGACATCTGAAACAAGAAAAAACAATCAAGCCCAAGTAACCCCCGAAATCGCAGATCAGATTGTCTCTATTTTGCAAGGCATCCGGTTTGGGTCGGTTGAAATTGTCATACACGACGGCAAGGTTGTACAAATCGAACGTAAAGAAAAGATACGCTTTGACGCAAAATAAGCCTTTAAAGTAAATGAACACACTCTACCGTAAAAACGGCGAGAAAATATTATTTCAATAATGATGGCAAGCTAACCGGATAACCGGAACTTAAAGATCAAAAAGGAAAAAAATATGAACAACTTTAGACGCACCGTGCTGGCCAGCGTAATTAATATCGCTTTATTTGGCATTACCGATGTGCAAGCCGCCGACACCGAAGCACTGGAAAAACGTATCCGCGAACTGGAAAGCCGTTTAACAAAAATGGATCAACTGGAAGCTCGCTTGGAAAAACTGGATAAAGCCGGCCTGTTATCCGCCCAACCCACTGCACCGGCCGCTGCCCCTGCCGCTTCAGCCCCATCACCAGAAGTAGTCAAACTGACCCGAAAAGTAAATACCTTGGAACGCAAACTGGAAATACAGGATGAAGTGACCACCGGAGCCCTACAAAAACTGCCCGTATTCGAAGCCGGTGCGGATGGCTTCAAGATTTCTTCTTCGGACAAAAAACATCAGTTGCGCATAGGATCTACGATTCAAACAGATTATCGTAATTTTCTTGGAGATAATTCAGCTGTTTGGACACCTTCAAATGCAACGGCTTCGGTAGCTACAAATGGCACCTCAACTAATGGATGGTATAACGGTGCCGGGCCAGACTCCATTTTCCTTAGACAAGCGCGTATTATTTTAGAAGGATATGTTTTTAAAGATATTTATTTTAAAATCATGCCTGACTTTGCTCAGACCACTTCCGGCAACTATTTGCCGGATGCTTACGTCGATTACGCCTATGCGCCTCAGGCCAGCTTATTAGTCGGTAAATACAAACCTTCAATCGGTCTTGAGCGTTTACAAAGCGACACCAATACCGTCTTCCTGGAACGCGCCTTCCCTACCAATTTGGCGCCTAATCGGGATATGGGCATACAAGTTCATGGTGGTTTCGCCATGCCAGGTTATAAGGCAGAGACCGCGCCCGGCCCCATCGATTCAAAGAATGCCTTTACCTATCAAGTGGGTATTACCGACGGTACTGGAGACAGTGGTAATGCTTACGGGTATGGCGCTCCAACCAATAACAATTCGTCAACCGCATTTGCCAACAACAAGGAGTTTGACGGTCGTCTATTTGCGCAACCCTTTCAACATTCCGGTTATGCCTGGCTGGAAGGCTTTGGAGTTGGTGTATCAGGGTCTTTCTCCAATCCTGATCACCAGGCTATTCAAGCTCAAAAAACACCTTTGGGTCAGTCGCAGTTTGTTGACTATTATTCGCTGAAAACTCAAGTACAAGGAGGCACAACGGCAGGAAGAACGATTACAGCTGATGGCAATTCCAACCGCATTTACCCGCAGGCATACTGGTATAAAGGCTCCTTTGGTCTTATGGGTGAATATGTTGCTTCAACACAAAGACTAAGTGCAAGCGGCACAGCAACCCTACCAGCATACCGGGGAGTAAACAATATTACCCAGACTAATAAAGCGGCTCAAGTTCAGGTTTCTTATGTAGTCACCGGTGAAGACAATACCTTTGAAGGTGTCAAACCCATGCGTAATTTTGACCCGCTTAAAGGCAGTTGGGGTGCTTTGCAGCTCGCAGCTCGCTGGAGCGAGTTGACTGTCGATAGTGATACTTTCCTTCTGCTTGATCCGACCAAGACTGCCAGCAAAGCGGCCGCTTTTACCGTAGGCGCCAACTGGTTCCTTAACAAAAATGCGCTCATCCGGTTTGATTTCGAAAATGTATCTTTTACTGGTGGTGCCGGAACAAGAACCGGAAGTAGAGCAAACCCCGTATACCATGTAACCAACCGCCCTGGCGAACAAGTTCTCTCAACCCGTTTTCAATTAGCATTTTAATAACCCAACCTAACCCAAGAAGTATTTCTTATGAAAAATAACTTTTTTAATATTGTTTTCGCCGCAGTACTGGCCATTCTGGCAGTTGGCAACGCTCCCGCTGCCGAAGTAAAACTGCTTAACGTGTCCTACGACCCAACCCGTGAGTTGTATAAAGAATTTAACCCTGCGTTTGCCAAATACTGGAAAGCCAAGAAGGGTGATGACGTAACCGTTAATCAATCCCACGCGGGTTCCGGAAAACAGGCGCGTGCCGTTCTGGAAGGTCTGGAAGCCGATGTGGTGACCTTGGCGCTAGGCTATGACGTCGATCAACTTTATCAAAAGCGAAAACTCATTCCTGAAAACTGGCAAAGTTTGTTACCTAATAACAGCTCGCCTTATACCTCCACGATTGTATTGCTGGTGCGTAAAGGTAATCCGCTAGGCATTAAAGACTGGAACGATATAGTTAAACCGGGCGTAAGCATCGTCACACCCAATCCGAAAACCTCTGGCGGTGCACGCTGGAACTATTTGGCGGCCTGGTCTTATGCCTTAAAGCATAACAATAACGATGACGCGGCAGCTAAAGATTTTGTGTCCAAGTTATATAAAAATGCAGCGGTATTGGATACCGGTGCACGTGGTTCGACAACCACTTTTATCGAACGAGAAATTGGCGATGTCTTGATTGCTTGGGAAAATGAAGCTTATTTGGCCTTAAAAGAATTCGGCCCGGACAAGTTTGAAATTATCACACCCTCATTAAGTATTTTGGCTGAGCCACCGATCGCCGTTGTTGAAGATATAGCACGCAAACACGGCACTACTGAAGTTGCAACGGAATACCTGAAATATCTGTACAGCAAAGAAGGTCAGGAAATTATCGGCAAAAACTTTTACCGTCCGACTGATCCGGAAATAGCTGCAAAATATGCCAAGCAATTTCAGCCCTTGGAGCTGGTTAAAATCGATGCTTTTGGTGGTTGGGATGCCGCACAGAAAAAACATTTTTCTGATGAGGGTGTCTTTGACCAAATCTACGGGCCGGGCAAATAAGCCTCCCGTTATCGTTAGCTTGTAAAACACAGGGTGGACAAATGCGAAAGCAGTTTGTCCACCCTGTCTGTTTTTTGCTACAGTGCTCTAGTCATAAAAAAGAGGCGCTATCAAAAACCAGCCCTATGATGTTTTTTTAAATGGGAACCATTATGCTTACTAAACCGTTAAATACGCCACTTATTCACCGCTCAGTTTATCTGCTGGGTTTGCTGTCGCTCTGTTTGGCAGGCTCGGTCAGTGCTAAAGACTATTCAATACTCAATGTCTCTTATGATGTTTCTCGAGAGTTATATAAAGATGTTAACTCGGCATTCACCGAGCAATGGCTAAAACAAACCGGCGATCAAGTTACAATCCAGCAGTCACACGATGGCTCCACCAAGCAGGCGGCCGCTGTCATAGCCGGCCTGGAAGCGGACGTCGTGACCATGAACCAGGAACCGGATATCGACAAGATTGCATCCAAAGGTTTAATCCGTAAAGACTGGCGCACCCATTTTCCCAATAACAGCGCACCCTACACCTCAACCACGGTATTTTTGGTACGCAAAGGCAACCCCAAAAACATCAAGGACTGGGACGACTTGGTTAAAGGTGATAATGTAGTTATCCTGTCCAATCCTAAAACGTCAGGCAATGCCCGTTACAGCTATTTGGCAGCCTGGGGTTATGCCTTACGCAAACCAGGTGGCAGTGCAGACAAGGCAAGGGAATTTGTCACTCAACTTTTCAAACATGTTCCGGTTTTAAGCACCGGAGGGCGTGCGGCAACCAATACCTTTATTCAAAACAATACCGGTGATGCATTGCTAACCTTCGAAAACGAAGCGTTCTTGATTGCAAAAGATTTGGGTGCGGATAAATTTGATGTTGTCGTTCCCTCAACCAGCATAGAAGCGGATCATCCGGTTGCCGTTATAGATCCGGTTGTTGATAAAAAAGGCACCCGAAAAGTTGCCGAAGCTTATCTTGGCTTTCTCTGGACGGATGCCGGTCAGGAGATAATTGCCCAACATCATTATCGACCACGCAACCCTGAAATTCTTGCCCGACACGCCGATCAATTCGCTCACTTGGAGCTGTTTTCAATTAACGATATTGTTCCTGGTGGCTGGCCTGAGGCACAACAGATTCACTTTTCCGATGGTGGGCTATTCGATCAAATTTATACCCCGTAATGGAGCAAGTATCCCACCAATCAATTTGACCTTGTTCAACCAACAATAGGACAGTCTTGATGAGCAGAGAAAACCGCTCTCAAGTCAATGGCACCAAGATGGCATGGGGCGATGGGAATCGCCCCTGCAGGAATTAATTTTTTGAGAACAACCATGAAAACAAGATTATCTATTGTCGGTCAGGCGACATCGCCACTGATACAATGTACTCAATCAACAATGGAGATAGGTAATGTCACAACGTAGTATTATGCCGGGATTTCGCCCGTCTCTTGGGTTTACCGTAATTTATTTAAGCCTGGTCGTGTTAATCCCGCTAAGCACGCTGGTATTTAAAAGTTTCGAGCTAAACTGGCATGATTATGTCGGCATCATAACCAATAAGCGCGTGTTATCATCATTTCGGGTGAGTTTTTCCACGGCGCTGGTAGCCGCTTTGATTGCCAGTTTCTTTGGCTTTATTACCGCATGGGTATTGGTGCGTTATTCTTTTATCGGCAAACGTTTTTTTCATGCCTTAATCGACTTTCCCTTTGCCCTGCCGACAGCCGTTGCCGGTATTGTGTTGGCCACTATTTTTCAGCCCAGCGGTTTCCTGGGCAAATTACTGATTGATACGTTTGGCGTGCAAGTGGCCTTTAAACCACTGGGTATTGTGATGGCGCTGATCTTTATCAGCATTCCGTTTGTAGTGCGCACCGTTGAACCCGTCTTGCTGGAATTTGAATCCAACATGGAAGAGGCTGCATCCAGTCTGGGTGCCACGCGACTGCAAGTCTTTAGCAAAATTATTTTTCCGAATGTGTTCCCCGCTTTACTGACCGGTTTCGCGCTGGCTTTTGCCAGAGGTGTTGGTGAATATGGTTCGGTTATATTTATTGCCGGCAACATTCCTTACATATCAGAAATTGTCCCGCTCTTGATTGTTACCAAACTGGAACAATATGACGAAGTGGGCGCGACAGCCATTGCCTTGACCATGCTGGTTATTTCTTTCGTGCTGCTGTTGTTGATTAATGTGCTGCAACTCTGGGTGCGTAAGCGCTCTGGACAACTTTAAGGAGACTACAGACATGAATGCCATACCTCAACCCATAAACCCCGCCAAATTGGTTGCGCGTCAACAAGTGGCCCTGCAAGATGCTGACTGGGTCAGATGGAGCTTGATTGCAATAGCGGTCAGTTTTATCAGTTTGTTTATATGTCTGCCTTTAGGTCTGGTTATTTTTCAGGCCTTCTCCAAGGGTGTGGTCGCTTATTGGTCAGCCTTATCTCAAGCCGATACGCTGGCGGCTATCAACCTGACCTTATTGACTGCCTTGGTCACCGTGCCTTTAAATACCGTATTTGGCGTTACCGCCGCCTGGGCAATTACCCGTTTCGATTTTAAAGGCAAAAGCTTGTTGACCACATTAATCGACCTGCCCTTCTCAGTATCCCCGGTTATTTCAGGACTGATTTTTGTGCTGTTGTTCGGTGCGGAAGGCTGGTTTGGCGAATGGCTGATGGCTCATGACGTAAAAATTATTTTTGCGGTTCCGGGCATTATTCTGGCAACCTTATTTATCACCTTTCCTTTCGTCGCACGGCAATTAATTCCCCTGATGCAGGAAATGGGCACTCAAGAAGAAGAAGCTGCACTTTCCTTGGGTGCGGGCGGCTGGAAAACTTTTTGGGCAGTGACCGTACCTAATATTAAATGGGCTTTGCTGTATGGCGTGTTGCTGTGTAATGCCAGGGCGATGGGTGAATTTGGCGCGGTTTCGGTGGTTTCCGGGCATATTCGGGGCTTGACCAATACCCTGCCCTTACATGTAGAAGTTAATTATAACGACTATAACATCGTCGGAGCCTTTGCCAGTGCCTCAATCCTGGCGGCTTTGGCTGTCGTTACCCTGATTCTAAAATCGGCGCTGGAATGGAAACAAGGCAACCGATAAGCTTAGCAACCATAATGATTTTATTTTAGAGATTCAACTATGAGTATTTTACTTTCTGATATCAGTAAAAATTTTGGTGCCTTTTCAGCGCTAAACCATATCAATTTAGAAGTTCCGGAAGGCGAACTGGTCGCCTTATTAGGGCCTTCCGGTTGTGGTAAAACCACGCTGTTACGTATTATTGCCGGACTGGAATATGCTGACAAAGGCCGTGTATTGATAAACGGTGCTGATAAAACCAATCAAAATGTCAGTCAGCGCGGCATCGGTTTTGTGTTTCAGCACTACGCGCTGTTTAGGCACATGACGGTATTTGAGAACGTGGCGTTTGGCTTGCGGGTCAAGCCTCGTCGTGACCGACCCAGTGACGATATCATTACCAAAAAAGTTCATGCGTTACTGGAACTGGTGCAACTGGACTGGCTTAATGATCGTTATCCCGATCAACTGTCGGGTGGTCAACGTCAGCGTATTGCCCTGGCCAGAGCCTTGGCAGTAGAACCCTCCGTATTATTATTGGATGAACCGTTTGGCGCACTCGATGCCAGCGTGCGCAAGGATTTACGCCAATGGTTACGAAACCTGCATCATGAATTAAATGTCACCAGCATTTTTGTTACCCATGACCAAGAAGAAGCCATGGAAGTGGCCAGTCAGGTTGTTGTACTTAATCATGGAAGCATCGAACAACAAGGCTCGCCGACCGATATTTACGATCATCCGGCCAATGCTTTTGTCTCGCGTTTTATTGGTCAGACCAATATCTTTGATCTGGCCGAGCATGATACTGACTGGTTGCAAACAGCCGGACTACTGGTACCACAAAGTGAAGGAAAGATTGCACATGTTCGCCCCCATGATATTATCATTGAAAAATCAAACGCCGATCATGCCGCCCCGGCAACCGTTAAAGACTGGCAACATCTGGGCGCACTGATTCGTCTTGAACTGGTTAAAAATGGTGCCAATGGTTCAGCAGCACCCGTTTATGCTGAAATGCCTAATGATCAATTTAAACAATTAGGCTTAAATAGAGGCGATAAAGTTGACCTGAA